>CALMGN010000209.1 GCA_937863605.1 uncultured Anaerolineaceae bacterium | reverse complement strand
AGGTAGTTCGTCTAGGCTTGAAAGCATTACTCGAACACCACCCTAACTTTGAGGTGATCGGCGAGGCGGGAACAGCGAAAGAAGCCCTCGAACAAGTTGCGCTGCTGCGTCCGGATGTGGTGTTGATGGATATTCGTCTCCCAGGCACTTCCGGGATCGAAGCCTGCGAAGAGATCACCGAGAACTACCCGGAAACCAAAGTCATTATGTTGACTTCCTACGCGGAAGATGAAATGCTCTTTTCTGCGATCCGCGCTGGAGCTTCCGGTTATGTGCTCAAGCAAATTGGGGGTGAAGACCTGGTGCGCGCCATCGAGGCCGTTGGGCGCGGCGAAGCAATGCTGGATCCAGGTGTTACGCAGAGGGTATTTCAGGAGGTACGCCGGGCAGTGAAAGAAGAAGAAGCCTCGGCTTTTGCCAACCTGAGTACCCAGGAAAAACATGTGCTGTTGCTGGTCTCTGAGGGCAAAACGAACCGCGAAATTGCCAAATCCCTTTTTTTGGGAGAAGGCACGGTGCGCAACTACGTCAGCAGCATTTTATCCAAACTCGGCGTTAGTAATCGCGCTGAAGCTGCCGCGTACGCGGTGGAGCATAACCTGCGCGAGTATCTTTAAATTGATATAAATTGCCTGTTACAGGCTTTCCCAGACCTGTTTCATGTACAGGGCGTCATTTTCCATCACCGGGCTCTCGCAGAGAATTCGTCCGGCGCACTTCGCATTGGCGAGTGCGTTGAATAATCCCTTCAGGTCGAAGTCGGACTCAGTCACCGGCAGGTGATTCTTTTCACCTTTCGCTCCGTATTCGATGCCTGACATATGAATATGAAGATGCTGGAGTGACTTTTCCCCCAGGGCTTTGGCGTATTGGGATAGGACCTCGGTCCACTCAGCCAGCGAGTTCATGCTGCCGTCACCGGCGCGGGCGTGGAGGTGGGCAAAATCGAGGCAGGGTTCGACCCCGGGAATCGCCTGGCTCATTGCCAGGGTGTCCTCAAGGGAGCCAAGCATCGCCGATTTTCCCATCGTTTCCGGCCGCAGAACCACGGGATTATTTTCGGCGCGCAACTCGGCTACGCATTCCCGCAAGCGCGGGATCGCAACCTCAAGTACCTGGACGGGTGGGTTGCCGAAATAGGACCCTGGATGAAAGACGATGTCCGTGGCGCCGGCCAAATTACCATAATGTGCGGCGTCCATTAACCGCTTACGCGACTTGGGCCATTCTTCAGCTGTCGCATTCAGGTTGATAAAGTATGGGGCGTGAACGCTGATCGCAACTCCGGATTCTTTTGCAGTTGACTGTATGGCAGCGCAGGTGTCCTCTGATACCCGTACAGATTGGACCCATCCGAGTTCCAATGCCGACAATCCCAGAGATGCCATCTGCCGCGCAGCGCCAACGCTGCCGCCGGGTTTTTTGGGAGTTGAGATGGGAGAGCCTACAGTTCCGAATGCAAAGGATGCCATACCTTCCTCCATGCCGCCGTTATAGGGTTTACTTGCCCAATGCCCTCACCAGTGGCGGCACTAAAATCACCAGGCCGATCAGGATGCTGACAATTGCGCTGACCAGTACTGCTGCTGCGCTGGTGTCTTTGACTATTTTTGCCAGCGGGTGCGGCTGCGGGCTGACCAGATCCACCAGGGCTTCTATCGCCGTGTTGAAGATTTCGGCAGTCCAGACCAAACCGATTGCCAGCAGCAATATTCCCCAATCTTGCAGGGTTAATTTCAGCAGGGCGGCCACGACTACTACCAGAAGAGTGACCACTGCGTGGATCCAGGCGTTGCGCTGGGAGACGATGACATACCGCAAGCCCGAAAAAGCATATTTGAAAGAAAATAACCGGCCGCGGGTGAATTTGCGCATGGATTATTCGGGAAGCCGATTGATCTTAACGCCTAGTTGATCCAAAATCTCTGCCTGGGCAGTCCACATACGGACTTTCTCTGCCGGTTCAGCGTGATCATGGCCTAACAGGTGCAGAACTCCGTGTACCACCAGTAGTTGGATCTCGTTTATTACCGGGTGGCCGGCAGTTTTGGCTTGTGATTCAGCCCGCGGAAAAGAAATAATAATGTCGCCGATGTACACTGCTTGCTCGTCGGGGTCAAATTCATCCGACGGGAAAGAAAGCACATCGGTTGGGGCGTCAATTCCGAGGAAATCGCGGTTGAGAGTGTGTAACTTCTCATCCGAATCGATCACGACGCTCAACTCAGCATCGGGATCAGCGCCCTGATGGGCTAACACAGTTTCGGCAGCCTTTTCAAGGAAGTCTGGCACCACCAGACTTTCGTATGCTTCCTCAACGAGGAGATGGATCATTTTTCTTCCACCTGTTGTTCGACTGCAGGCCGTTGAATGGGTGTGGTATTTTGATTGCTACTGGCATCCGCCGGGACGTTCGCCGGGGACAGTTCAGGGTAGCGAATGCGCGGGTGATAGGTAGTGATCAGGGTTTTGACAAAACTTTCGGTTATGGTGTTCAAGTCGCGCAAGGTCAAATTGGTCTGGCTCAACTGGTCTTCATCCTGGCAGTACGCGATGACTTTGCGGGCGATGCTGCGCAGTTCATCTTCGTTCCTGGGGAGTTCCGAGCGAGAGCGGGCTTCCATTCCATCCGCCAGCATCAGCAGAGCAGTTTCGCGAGACCGCGGGCTGGGACCTGGATAACGGAACAACTCGATATCGACCGCCGCAGGGTCGCCGCCGGCAGCCTCGACCGCTTTAGTGTATTGGTAGCGTGTGAGCAGCGTCCCGTGGTGCTCACGAACAAAATCCTGGATGCGGGGAGGCAGGCGGTGTTTCTTGCACAAAGAAACTCCGTCGTGAATGTGTTGGATGATGGTGGCTGCTGCTTCTGCAGGGTTAAGCTCATCATGGGAGTCAAGTTTTCCCGCCACCTGGTTTTCGATGAAAAATGATGGGTTCATCCCTTTCCCAGCGTCGTGAAAAATTGCGCCGGCGCGGGTCATCAACGGGTCTGCACCAATCGCTTCAGCAGCCTGCTCGGCTAAATTCGCCACCTGAAGCGAATGCTGGTAGGAACCAGGCATGTTACGCAGCATAAATTGCAACAAGGGGTGGTCAGGCCGCAACAGGTCCATCAACTGCAATGCGGTTGTCACGCCCAGCAGGTGAGAGAATAAAAATTGCAGCAGTAAGGTCAAGCCTGCGGAAGCAAAGCCGTTGATGAACGCCGTTCCCATCAGGGTTGCCAGACCCAGCCAATCCGTAATCGCATCGGGCAGGCGGTATGCGAGAATGACCGCACTCCCACTTACACCAATTGCCAGCCCTGCCCAGAAATAATTCGCTATCCGCCGCCCCTTGCCGAGGAAGAGAACGCCTACCATCCCGGTGATGATGTAGAATATGGTAAGATCCAGACTGTTGGGTAGGCCGTAGGCAGCCAGTACGCTCAATACCAAGGGGAAAATGAGGCCAGCTTCAAGGTTGTATAAACTGGCCAGGGTCAGCGCAAAAGCCGCGAGGGGGAAAAAGTACGGCATGATGCTTCTGTTTGGAATGACGACCCTTGCCCCGTATAAAAACAAAAGGAAGGTGATCGAAAGCACCACCAGTGCGCGGAAATTATCAACCGGAGCCATGCGGCGTCGGTAGAAATAAAGCAGCAGAAAAACGCTCATCAAACCAACCAGGGCTACGGCAGCCCAGATCTCTTCAATGCGGTTATCTGTTTCGATCAAATTGAAGGCGAGCAGGGCTTCCCAGGCAACTGGCGTGATAATTTGACCGCGGCGAATGATGGTTTCACCGGATATGAAAGTACGGGTTACCGGTTCAACCGCAGCTGCGGCTTCCTGGCGAGCTTTATCGGTCAATTCCTGACTGTACAGGCTATTGGCTTTGATGAACGGTCCAACGATTTCTGCCACAATCGCGGCTTGATCTTCAGGCAAAGAAAAATTTATCAAAGTTGGGATGCTGCGGCGAGCTTCCGCCACCCCGTCTGTACGGATTGTGCGCCGCATTACCTGTTCGAGCACCGAGAGTGATTCTTGCTGTATGGTTTGCCATCGCCCGTCACTCAGATTCAAGACGGCTGATATTGTTTCAGGGTTAAGCGCAATCCCTTCCAGCGCATTCAAATCTTTGATCTTCTCGTCCAGTGTTGCAAACGAATCAAATCGAACCACGGTGATGTAATTTTGGGCAACACGCAGTTTTTCGATTTGCGTCCGGGTAATGGCCGGATCGGTTGGCAGGTAAATGGGCTGAACCCGCGATCGGGCTTCTTCCATCGCCTGATCGGTCAGAATCTGGCTGGTATAGGTGCGGGTGCGCGGCGCTTGAACGTCCTGGTTGGCAACGTCACCCTGCGAGATGCTAATAGCAGAAGGGCGGATGGCAATCGGTAATATCAAAGACCCCAACGCCAGAAAGCTGCAAATTGTCAGCAGTCCCAACCGTGGCAGGGTGCGGGTAAACCGGTCCCAGAGTTTGACCCAGAAACCTTCTTTTTTCATGGGCGGTTTTGCAGCACCTGCCGGACGATCTGGCTGACTTTGTCGCCGGCGGCGCGTCCCTGGATTATTGGCATCAATGCTTTCATGACCTTCCCGGTGTCGGTTGGAGAGGTTGCTCCGACTTCATCTGCAGTCTTAACTGCCAGCGCGAGCAACTCCTCCTCGCTCATTTGTTTCGGCAGCAGTTCCTCCAGAATGGCAATCTCAACCTGATTTGCAGAGACCAGGTCTTCGCGGTGCGCTTGCTGTGCACCCTCAATTGCTTCCCGCCGGATCTTGACCTCTTTCTGAATGATCGTCAGGAGGGCGCTGTCATCCAAACCGCTGCCTTTTTCGACCTCAGCAAGCTTGGACGCGGCAAGGATTAAGCGCAAGACCCGTTTCCGGTCGTCATCACTCGCTCGCATAGCGGCTTTCAAATTGGCTTCGATGGTTTCTTTCAGGCTCATTGTGGCACCTATCCTGGCGGCCCTAGGAACCGCCAGTTACCGTGATCAGATCTTGAATCTGTTCAAAAATGGCCGGTCCGATGCCGGACACACTTTGAATATCTTCTATTTTATCAAAAGCCCCGTTCTTTTGCCGGTATGCAATAATTTCGGCGGCTTTTGCCGGGCCAATCCCGGGTAGTTCGTCAAGTTGTTCAGCGGAAGCGGTATTAATGTCAATCAAACCGGGCAGTTCCAACGGTGTTGACCTTTCGATGTCCGTCTGGGCAACCGGCTGCTCGCCAATTGCTTTCACATAGACTCTCTGTCCGTCGGATAACAACGCTGCCAGGTTGATGGCCTCGTAATCGGCATTGGCTCCCCAGCCGCCGGCTGCTTGAATAGCAGACTCTACCCGGCTGCCGGGCGGCAGTTCGAATACTCCCGGGCTTTGCACAGCGCCTGAGACGAAAATGGCCAGATCACTCGGTGCCGCTGTCGGGAGAAGAGTAATCGGGCTCGATCTTGGAGGAGCCGCGGCGAGCAAAATCAAGGCTGACGACAGCAGCCCCGCGAGGACTCCAAAACCGAGGTAAATCAGATTGTTGCGCATAGTCAATATTCATCCAATGCTGTTAAAAGTATATCCGGCCAGGGGAGCGTGTCAAGCGGTGACATTAGTGGATATGGAATATTTGTGTTCACCGTCATCGCGAGCCAAGCGAAGCAATTTGCGCTGGCACTACCCGCAGCTGGTCAAATTAGCAGCAACCTGAACGATAGGCTCAGATCGCCGCGCTCACTACGTTCGCTCGCGATGACATTGTGGTCTAGTGAGATTGCGTGCGAAGATAGGCAATCTTAGCTGGCTTACCCGAAGGAAAGAATTACCGATAGCCGCAAATTGCCTCTGCCGCACTGGAAAGACCGTCCATCGCTCCTTCGAAAAGACTAGATTTTTACAACCTTCGTTATTTATGGTTCTACTCCGTTAAAAAAATCACCCCTGCGGGTTGGCAGGGGTGAATGAGATTGTGGCAAGAAACCTATTTTTCTATAACCACCATGGGCTGCGGTTCGACCCACGCACCAATTTTCTCGGGAATGGTTGACAGCTCTGCTTCCTGTTCCATCATCGCATTGAAGGATGCAATACTGACTTCCAGTATATCGAGCGACGGTTCACGGGTAGTCAGCCGCTGCAAGGCCAGGTTAGGTTTAATAATCCAGCGGATGAGCGGGGAATCCATGTGGTTGGCGGTGAAACGGATGTACTCATAAGCCAGCATCGCAAGAACCGGGATCAAGACGATCCGGCTCAATAGCAACCAGAGGGTAGGCAGCGAACCGATGATGGCGAAAACCACAATCGAAATCACTACCAGCGACAACAGGAACGAGGTGCCGCAGCGCGGATGTTCCAGAGGGAACTTCTTCACCTCGACCGGCGTTAGCTCAGCTCCAGCTTCGAAAGCATTGATCGTTTTATGCTCAGCGCCGTGATAGGCAAACACCCGATCGATGTCTTTCATCTTGCCGATCGCCCAGATGTAGAGCACAATCCCCGCCAGCCGGATCAAGCCCTCGAGCACGTTCATGGCAAAGGTGGAGATACCGGTCCAATTTTGAATCAGTTTTCCTAAAGCCGCCGGACCTACAAAAAAAAGCAAAACAGCGACCAATAGAGAACCTGCCAGCGTGAGATATAACATCGGCCCTTCGATTTTTTCGTCTTCGTCACCCTGCAGGTTGGCTGACCGTGTCAGGAAGCGGGTACCCAAACCGAGTGAATCCCACAATAGCACCAGGCCGCGCAAGAAAGGGATGCGTGTGAGTTTGCTGTTGTAGATGCCGGTGAGGGGTTCTTTGTCGATCACGATCGAGCCATCTGGAACACGGAAAGCCGCTGCCACGCTGAACTTGCCGCGCATTAACACGCCTTCAATCAAAGCCTGGCCGCCGTAGGACGGCATTTTCAGTTTATCAGTGCTCATTTACCTTCCTTAACTTCCTACCGTTAAGCTTGCCCGTAATTATAGAAGAAGTGAATCAGCGATTGGATGCCTTTATACCAGGTTGGCAAATGCAGCTTCTCATTCGGAGCGTGAATATTGTCATCGGACAGTCCAAAACCGGTCAAAACCGATTCCACGCCTAAAATCCGCTGCATATCTCCAACGATCGGCACACTGCCGCCTTCACGTTTATACAGGGGAGTAATCCCCCAGGCTGCTTCCAACCCATCCACCAGTGACTTGACCGCCGGGTGATGTATGTCCGAGATGGAGGCTTTGTTGGAGGAATGGTTGGTTAATTCCCAGCGCACAGTTTTAGGAGATTTGGTATTCAGGTAGGCGATTAATTGCTCCTGCACTTCAACAGGGTCCTGATCGGGAACCAGACGCATGGAGATTTTTGCCATGGCATAGGCCGGCAAGACGGTTTTGGAACCGGCTCCAATAAACCCGGAGTACAGCCCGTTAACATCCAGCGTGGGACGGGCACCGACTTGTTCAGCCGGGGTAAAACCCTTTTCGCCGAAAAGTGCTGGAACCCCGGTCATTTCCAGGAAGTGATCCGCAGACAAGGGCAGGCGCGCAAGCTGCGCGCGTTCTTCAGCGCCTAAAGCCCGCACCCGGTCGTAGAAACCAGGCAGGGTGATATGACCTTCAGTATCATGCATGCCGGCAATCAATTCCGCCAGGACAACCGCCGGGTTGTGCACTGCACCGCCATACAGCCCCGAATGGAGGTCATGCTCCGGGCCGTAAACCCGCAGTTCAAAATAGGCTAACCCGCGCAAGGCGTAGGTGATGGTTGGCGCATCCGCACCAATCATGCCACAGTCAGGGTTGAGGGCTACATCGCAAGACAACAGGTCCTTATGCAACTTAAGGAACGGCACCAGGTTGGGCGAGCCAATTTCCTCCTCACCTTCCAGGATGAACTTGATATTAACAGGCGGCTCGCCTGCCATCATGACCGCTTCGACGGCATCAATGGAGGCCATGACCTGGCCTTTCATGTCAGAGGCGCCGCGTGCGAACAAGTTTTCACCGCGCTGGTCTGGATTGAATGGTTCAGCGGTCCACAATTCCAGCGGATCGGCTGGTTGGACATCGTAGTGCCCGTAAATCAGAACGGTCGGGGCACTCTCGTGTGCGCATAGGCATTCACCGTAAACCACCGGGTGTCCACCAGTCGGCAGGATTTGCACATTCTTCATACCAATCTGGGTTAGCTTGTGTACCAGCCACTCCGCGGTTCTTTGCACATCCGCTTTGTTTTCCGGCGCCGTCGAAATCGACGGAATGCGGATCAAATCTTTTAGTTGTTCTAGGAATTCAGCTTGATGCGAAACAGCATATTCGAGCGCTTTACCGCGCAAATCCATGGGTTCTCTCCGAAATGCAGAATTTGGGATGATTATATGCTTATTCGGAATAGATTTCCAGTTGGTCATTGAAAATCTGTTGACAACGATCGCTTTATGCTAAAATACATACAGGGTTCGGTGGTCAGTTCAAGCGATTGCTTGGCTGGCGTCGGGCCGGATGAGAAGTGCCCGTCGAAAAGCGCCGCCTTCCTTCTCCACCGATCCTATGGCAATCAAATCCCTTTGGAATTTCACTGTTTCAATTCATCCTGGTTCGCGTAAAGCGAAAAGCAGGTCATTTAACCGAAAGGGTATCCTTTCGGTTTTGTGTCGTTAATTTCCTGAACCATTAACACTGGAAGGCAGCCATGATAATTACCAATGGAAAGGTCGTCACCTGGGAACTACCCAATCGCATCCTTGAGGGATACGCGTTACGTATCGTCGGGACGAAGATTGCTGACATCGCCCCGCAGGCAGAATTACTCGAAAAATACCCGCAGGAAGAGCGCTTGGATGCGCATAGCCAATATATTATGCCTGGGAATATCTGCGCGCACACCCATTTCTATGGGGCATTCGCGCGCGGCATGGGAATTCCGGGACCAGCGCCGAAGGACTTCCCGGAAATCCTGGCCAAATTGTGGTGGTCGCTGGATAAAGCCCTGACATTGGATGACGTACGCTACTCAGCGCTGGTTTGTTTGATCGATGCGGTGAAACACGGCACAACCACACTGATCGATCACCATGCGTCTCCTAACGCGATCGGCGGTTCATTGACGGAAGTGGCAATGGCCGTCAAGGAAGCCGGTGTCCGCACTTCGTTGTGCTACGAAGTCACCGACCGGGAGGGCGAGCAGGGAACTAAAGACGGCATCGCAGAGAATGTCCGGTTCATAGATGCAGTCAAGTCGGATAAAAGTGGAAAGTTGGCGGCTACTTTTGGCCTGCACGCCAGCCTGACCTTGTCCGAAAAGACGCTGGAAGCCTGCCGAACTGCCTGTCCGAATGATGTTGGTTTCCATGTTCATGTCGCCGAACATCCGGTGGATGAATATGACAGTCTGCAAAAGTGCGGCGAGCGGGTGGTGGACCGGTTGCAGCGGCACGGCATTCTTGGACCGCGTTCGATAGCCGTGCACGCCGTGCATGTCGATGTCCGGGAAGTTGAACTGCTATCAGCCAGCCAGACGTGGGTTACCCATCAACCGCGGTCTAACATGAACAACGCAGTCGGCATGTCGCAGCCAGAAGCCATGATGCGGGCCGGAATCAAGGTCTGCCTGGGGAACGACGGTTTCTCCAATCAAATGTGGGAGGAATGGAAAACTGCGTATCTGGCGCATAAGTTGTGGAACCATGATCCGCGGCGTATGTCCGGAACCGATGTAGTCCAGATGGCAGTTTACAACAACGCACTATTGGCCGAGCAACAATTTGGGGTCGGGCCGATCGGCTCCCTGGTGCCGGGGGCGGAAGCGGATATCATATTTGTGGACTATCACCCCTTCACCGAGCTGACCGCCGGCAACTTGCCTTGGCATATCATTTTTGGTTTCCATGAGAGCATGGTGACCACCACCATGGTTGGCGGAAAAGTGCTCATGCACGACCGCCAGTTGATCACGTTGGACGAAGAAAAAATCACCTACGAGGCGCGCAAGCTATCCGCGGAGACCTGGAAACGCTACAATGCGACCGCCTGAATCATTTATTCTCAGGGAGAACCCGTAATGACTGACACTACAGCAGAAAAGTACACCATTGGAATTATTGGGGGAACTGGAAAAGAAGGCAAAGGGTTGGCATACCGCTGGGCTAAAGCCGGGCATACCATCATCATTGGTTCGCGTCAGGCTGAAAAAGCTGAGGCTGCCGCCGCGGGTGTAAATCAGCTGCTTGGAAAAGCGGATGTGGTAACGGGAGTAGAAAATGAAAAAGCGGCCGTCCGCGCTGATATTGTGGTCCTTACCGTTCCCTTTGGGGTTCATGTGGACATGTGCGAGTTCTTAAAACCGTTTGTACAGGGTAAAATCTTTATTGATGTCACCGTTCCTTTGGTTCCGCCAAAGGTGACACGGGTGCAATTGCCGCCGGAAGGCAGTGCTGCACAACAGGCGCAAGCGATTTTAGGTGAAAGCGTGCAAGTTGTTTCCGCGTTCCAAAATATTTCCTATGATCACCTGATCCATGACGATGAAGTAGCCTGCGATGTTCTGGTCTGCGGCCCGAAAGAAGCCCGAGAAATCGTTATCAAATTGGTTGCCGACGCCGGATTGGTCGGCTGGAGCGGTGGCGTTATCGAGAATTCCGTCGTGGCGGAAGGGTTAACCTCGGTTCTCATCGGTTTGAACAAGCAGTTCGGCGTCCAAAACGCCGGCATTCGGATCACTGGACTGCCCCGTCCATAAAGTCAGTTCCATACAAATGCAACCTTTGGTGTTTTCCCCAATTCCCGCTATCCCGCTCATCCATCCGGGTGACGATCTTCCTGCCATCCTGATCGAAAAAATGGCAGCAGCCGGGATGATGCTGAAGGATGGCGATATCCTGGTGCTGGCGCAAAAGATTGTCTCAAAATCCGAAAACCGCCTGGTCAACCTGAATGAGGTGACCCCATCCCCGCGGGCCATCGAATTGGGTGGTATTGCTGAAAAAGACCCCCGTCTGGTGGAACTAATGCTGCGGGAGAGCCGCAGTGTACTGCGCGTCCGCCCGGGAACCATCATCGTCGAGCACAAGGCGGGTTTTGTGTGCGCCAACGCGGGTATTGACCATTCCAACGTCGAGGGTCCCTACGGCAAGGCGGAAGACTGGGTCTTGCTTCTGCCTGAAAACGCTGACGAATCGGCTGCCCGGATTCGCAGCTCGATTGAATCGCAGACGGGTGCTAAGCTCGGGGTCATGATCATCGACTCGCACGGGCGCGCCTGGCGGGTCGGCACGGTTGGAGTCTCGATCGGATTTTCCGGAATGCCAGGGTTGGTAGATTTACGCGGTCACCAGGATATGTTTGGGTACACGTTGCGGGTAACGCAGGTGGCAGCGGCGGACGAGTTGGCCGGTTCAGCTTCGCTGGTAATGGGTCAGGCGGATGAGCGCGTTCCGGCCGTGCATGTGCGCGGGTTTCCGTTCCCGCTGCGCGAGGGAAAATTTGAAGAGCTTCACCGGCCGCTTGAACTGGATATGTTCCGCTAAGGGAGCCTGTAATGTACGCGATCATCACTGAACTTGCGAGTGAATCAGCTGGTGAAATCGAGCAAATTCGAGCAGCAGCTTTAACCGGTTGTGGACCTGATCCTGCCCCGCTGCAGTTACCGCTGCACCTCTCGTGGCAGGGAGCCGAATCTTACTACCTTGATGAAGTAGAGGTTCGGATGCGCACGATCGCGAAAACCTTTGGAGCCATCACCACTCGCATTGACGGAGTCGGCATCTTCACTGGTGCCGAGCCGGTTGTTTACCTGTCCGTAACCCGGACGCCGGAGTTATCCGCATTAAATGCAACCTTATGGGAGGCACTGTCACCCCTGTCCAGGTCTGTCAACCATTATTTTTCGCCGGATGAATGGGTGCCGCACATTTCGATTTTGTATGGCAAACCCGAGATGAAAGAGGCGATCGCCTGTATGGTTTCCAACCTGATCGCCGCGCCGCTGCGGATCGAAATCAAGTTAGACCACATCTATCTCGGCTATTTCCGCAACGATGACCATGGAGTTCAATTTCGCTTTCCACTACTCGGCAGCCAGGGATGATACCCATTCCCACCACAGGCCGAATTGAACCTTACGGTATAATTAATAGGAAAAAATCTGCCGACTGACACGAATCGATTATTGTTTACAAAAAAAGATCCTGCTTAATCGTGGAGGATAGATAACTTAATGAGCCTTTGGGCGATTGTACCGGTAAAACCGCTGCGAAAAGCGAAATCTGGTTTGTCAGACGTATTATCGGAAGACGAAAGAGCATTACTGATCTTTACCATGTTGAGCCAAACCCTTCGGACGTTGAAAGAGGTCCCGGCTATTGACCACATTCTGGTGGTAAGTAGTGACTCGGCTGCCCTGGCGATGGCTCGGGAATACGGCGCTCGTACCCTGCAGGAAGACGGCCAGCCTGACTTGAAAATTGCCCTTAAAAGGGCGGTGGTCGTGGCGAAAATGTACAATGCCGGGGACCTGCTAATCCTGTCAGCCGATCTGCCTTTGATGTCACGGCGGGACATCGAGAAAATGCTCTCGCTGGTCAAAGAACCGCCGGCGATTGTCATGGCGCCTGACCGGCATAACGATGGCACCAACGCAATTTACATGAATCCACCGGATATTATCGACTGCACCATTGGCTCCGGCTCGTATGAAAAGAACTTGAAGAAAGCCCAAACCAAAGGAATACAGGTTGAATTGTGCCACCTGACCACACTGGGTCTTGACATCGACAAACCGGAAGACCTGGCCTTACTTCGACAAATTGAGGCTTTTCAGGTTGATCCCTAGGATCAACTCATCCCTGTGACCAAAAATCCCACCCGAACCGCATTACACCAGGAGGTACCATGAGTGAAAGAGTAGCACTTTATCTGCAGGATGCCCACGACCTTCGTGACGGTCTGGATTATGTTCGTTACGCCGAAGAACGCGGTTTTGAAGCTGTATGGCAGGCTGAAAGCCGGTTGGTCCGTGACGCGATTGTCCCAATGGCAGCGTATGCTGCCGTTACCAATAAGTTGAAAGTTGGTTCAGGCGTCATCAACAACTGGACCCGCAACATCGGTCTGCTGGCCTCGACCTTTTTGACCCTGGATGACCTGGCTCCTGATCGCATCATCTGCGGTATTGGGGCCTGGTGGGATCCGCTCGCCAAGAACGTCGGCATTGATCGCAAAAAACCGTTGCTGGCCATGCGCGAAACCGTGACTGTCCTACGCCGCTTGCTGAACATGGAACGTGTCAGCTTTGACGGCGAGTTTGTCCATGTTTCCGGAATTGAGTTGGATGTGGTTCACGGGCGCCGAGAACCGCGCAATGTGCCGATTATGATTGGCGCTACCGGCGACAATATGATGGAATTGACCGGAGAAATTTCTGACGGCGCGGTATTGAATTACTGCGTCGAGCCCAGCTATAACCGCAAAGCGCTCGAACTCCTGGATGCTGGAGCCAAGAAATCCGGCCGCAGGGTTGATGATATTGACCGCCCGCAGCTGGTTGTGTGTTCGGTGGATCTAGACCACGACAAAGCGATTGACACCACCCGCGGCTTGTTAACCCAGTACCTGGCTCAGCAGCCGCACATCGCCAAAGCCTCCGGCGTGTCAATGGATGTGGTTGCCCAAATTCAATCCATCCTGGGCTGGCCGGCTACCAAAGAGCAGATCAACAAAGCCAAGTATCTGGTCCCGGATGATCTGATTACCCGCATTACCGCCTCCGGTACGCCGGATGAAGCCCGTGCCAAAGTGGCAGAATACCGCAAGTACGGCTGCACCTGCCCAATCCTTTACCCGGTCGGCGGGGATGTCAGGCTGCTCATCGATACCTTTGCGCAGCTATGAGGCAGAAGCAAGCAAACGCTAGGCATTGCTTCGTCTGCGGAGTCGATAACCAGTTCGGGTTACAAATCAACTTTTACGACACCGCTCCCGGGTGTGTCGAAGCCAGTTGGATGGTTTCGGAGCAATTCCAGGGATTCCCTGGAATTGCTCATGGCGGTATTTTGGCGTCCGTGCTCGATGAGGCAGCTAGCCGTACAGTCCTTGGCGCCAATGGCTCGCGACGGATTGTGGTAACTGCTTCGCTGGAGATACGTTACCGAAGACCGGTACCGCTCAATACGCCGCTCAAGGTGATTGGCGAATTGATTGAAGATAAAGGTGAAATTATTCACACAACGAGTAGAATAGAGGATGAACAGGGGCACGTTTTGGCCAATGCACGCGCCATCCTGGTGGAAGCGCCTGCAGAATTGGCGACTAAGCTGGAATTGGGCCCTGATGAGTGGCAAGTGTATCCGGATGGAGATTAAGCATGATTAGAGCCTACTATCGGCCGAAGGATTTGACAGAAGCCCTGGAAATATTGTCCCGCACCGACGGTGAATACCGCCCGCTGGGCGGTGGGGTGACTTTAAGCCAAAATCAGGAGCAAACGGTCTCGGTCGTCGATCTACAATCACTTGGGCTGAACAGCCTGACTCAGGAAGGTCAGTTTCTGCAAATTGGCGCCACCACGACCCTTCAATCTCTGGCTGTTATGGAAAATCTTCAGCCAGGGCTACGGTCTGCCATCCAATCTGAGACGAACTTCAATTTACGCCACCAGGCAACTGTGGCCGGAGCGTTGATCTCCGCTTCAGGGCGGTCCACCTTTGGAACCGCGCTGCTGGCACTCGATGCTGTTCTGCACTGGCTGCCGGATTCGCAAGACCAGATGCTGGGCGAATGGTTTGCATTGCACCAGCCGCCGATGAATTCCCGACTGATTACCCGAATCCAGATCCCACTCAACGCAAGCCTGGCCTTTGACACCATTGGCCGCACTCCGGCCGATCTGCCGATTATCTGCGCAGCAGTCGCAAAATGGCCGTCAGGGCGCACCCGGATTACCCTGGGAGGGTTCGGTTCTGCGCCTATCCTGGCGTTGGATGCCCCGGAACCGGGCGGCGCGGAGGCCGCGGTGCGCGATGCTTTATCGCGGGCGGGGGACCAATGGGCAAGCGCCGAATACCGACAAGATGCGGGAGCCAGAGTGATCCTGCGCCTGATGGGTCAGGACCTGACCGTCTAAGCTCTAATAAACGTGGGATGAAGGATACTGTTATGATGATTTACTTCACACTGAACGGCGCTCTGGTGGAATGGGAAGCTGCCCCATCTGAAACGCTGCTCTCAGTATTGCGCAGTCACGGGATGTTTGGCGTCAAATCGGGGGGATGTGCCAAAGGTGAATGCGGCGCCTGTACGGTTTTATTGGACAAGAAGCCGGTTAACTCTTGCACGCTATTAGCCGCCCAGGTGACCGGTCATCAGGTTGAGACCATTGAAGCCATGGGCGAACACCCAGAACAGGGATGGAAAAAGACTTCCGGTCTGCATCCCATTCAGCAGGCGCTGGTCGAGAGCGGAGCGATCCAGTGCGGCTACTGCACCCCGGCCTTTGCACTGGCAGCCCGCGCGCTCATTGAGAAAAATCCAGACCCGACTGAACATGAAGTCCGAACAGCCATATCCGGCATTCTTTGCCGCTGCACGGGATATTTAAAGCCGGTCCAGGCAATCCTGCGCGCAGCAGCTGTGATGCGTGGTGAAACGGTCCCACCCATCATGGGCACGCCCGAAACAGAAACACCGAGGTGGCCAGTGAGCATGCCGCCAGCCGGTGATCAACCAGCCAGCGCTGCCAGTTGGCCAGAAACCACCAGCCAGACTCAGGTGATGCCAAAGATCTGGACTTCTCAGGATGCCCGCGAGAAACCACGCACGCATATCGGCCGTCCGGAAGTGAAAGTGGATGCCGTTAAATTGGTGCAGGGTAAACCGGCTTTTTCGGCAGATATCGAGAAACGCGGCATGCTAGTGGCCAAAGTGCTGCATTCCCCGGTGGCACATGCCTGGATCAAATCCATTGACCTGAGTGAATCCCGTGCCCTGCCTGGCGTAGCAGCGGTATTATGCTACAAAGACGTCCCGCGTGTCATCTATTCGACCGCCGGCCAATCCGATCCCATCCCCGGACCGCTGGACGCTTTCTCGCTTGACCGCAAGGTTCGCTTTGTGGGTGACCGGGTGGCCTTTGTCGCGGCTGAGACGGTAGAAATTGCCGAACAGGCTCTGCATCTCATCAAGGTTGAATACGAAGAACTGCCGGCAATCCTGGATTCAAGGGATTCCATGCGGCCCGGCGCCGAACGCATTCATGACGAGCCGGAATTTGTGAATTTCGCCGATTCTAACCCGGCCAAAAACGTGGCTGCGGAAATACGAATTGATATCGGCGACGTCGAAAAAGGGTTTGCCGAGGCTGACCGGATTTACGAGGAAGAATACGCTGTTCCAAAGGTGCAGCAGGCGCATATCGAACCGCATGTGGTTGTCACTTATTGGGACGAGGACGATCGTTTGGTCATTCGCACCAGTACCCAGGTGCCCTTCCATGCCCGCCGCATCCTTGCACCGGTTCTGGATTTGCCAGTCAAACGCATTCGCGTGATTAAACCGCGCATTGGAGGTGGTTTTGGCGGCAAGCAGGAAATCTTGATTGAGGACGTGGCAGCGCACCTGACCATTGCCACCGGCCGCCCCGTGATTTACGAGACTACGCGCGAGGAAGAATTTACCGCGTCCCGCTCGCGCCATCCAATGCGCATCCGCATGAAGACCGGTGTCAAACTGGACGGCACAATTACGGCCAACGCCATGTACGCACTGTCCGATACCGGCGCTTACGGCTGCCATGCCCTGACGGTGACCGGCAATACGGGTCACAAAGCTATGGCACTGTACGTTGGTGACGGACCCTACCGTCTGTCACCCAATATTCGTTTCTACGCCGACGTGGTTTATACCAACACCCCACCAGCCGGGGCATTTCGTGGTTACGGCGTCCCGCAGGGGTTCTGGCCGCTCGAACGGCAAATCGAACATATTTGCCGCGATCTTGGCCTGGACTCGATCGATTTCCGGCTGAAAAACGCACTGCGTTCCGGCGAACTGCATCCCTTCAGCACAGCCTGGAGTGAAGGCCGTGAGCCCCGTCCGGAGATCGTGCATACAGTCGGACTGGAAGAATGCGTCCGGCAGGCGAAAGCTGCCATCGGCTGGGATCAAAAATATCCTAATGCAGACTGGCATGCCGTGCCGGGCAAACCCCATCTGCGCCGCGGAATTGGCGTGGCAACGGTCATGCAGGGAACAGCCATCCCTTACCTGGATATGGGCGGCGCCAGCCTTAAAATGAACGACGATGGATCCTTTAATTTGTTGGTCGGAGCTACCGACCTGGGAACCGGCTCAGATACGGTACTGGCGCAAATGGCGGCTGAGGTGCTTGGCGTACCGGTGAATGATATTCTGGTGTACTCGTCTGATACCGACTTTACCCCGTTCGACAAGGGGGCGTATGCCTCCAGTACCACATATATCTCCGGCGCGGCGGTGGTAAGAGCAGCTGAAATGGCGGCTGAACGTATCAAAGCCCGCGCAGCCAAGCTAATCAACAAGCAGAACAAAGGGCCGGAGGTTAATGAAGAAGACATTTCGCTGGGGAACAAACTCGCTAGTACCCGCGACGGCCGTTCAGTGAGTCTGAAAGAGATCGCGCTGAACGCGCTGCACCACGACGACCAGGAACAGATCATGGGCATCGGGTCGTACTATTCGCCGGTATCGCCTCCGCCGTTTGCTGCCCAGTTTGCCGAAGTGACGGTCGATATTGAGACCGGCAAAGTGGTGGTGGACCGCCTGGTAATGGCCGTCGATTCAGGCATTATCGTCAATCCGATCACTGCTTCCGGTCAAATCGAAGGCGGGATGACCCAGGCGCTGGGTTATGCGGTGTGTGAAGAAATGGTGTATGATGAAAAAGGCCGCGCCCGCGAAACCGATCTGGATGATTACCACATCTTTCGGGCGGACGAAATGCCAGCGCTCGAGACCATTTTTGTACAGACCTACGAACCGTCGCATCCCTTTGGCGTAAAAGCTGTGGCTGAAATTCCCATGGATGGAGTAGCGCCGGCGGTAGGGAACGCCATTTTGGATGCCTGCGGCGCTGAAGTCCTTGACAATCCCGCCACGCCGGAAAGAATCTGGCGCGCCCTGAAGAAAGTTACCTCTTAATTGTAGAAAAGAGTATTCGCAACATGACGAATATTTATCAAGCGATTCTTGAGTTGGAAGCCGACCACAAGTCTGGCGCATTGTGTACCATCATCGATACCCAGGGATCCACCCCGCGCCATGAGGGCAGTAAGATGCTGGTCTATGAGGACGGCAGTTTTATTGGCACGGTCGGTGGTGGCGAGGTGGAAAACCGAATCAAAAAAGAGGCCATTGAATCTTTGAACGATGGGAAAACCCGGCTGCTGAAATACAGCATGGTGGATCCGAAATCGGGCGACCCTGGGGTGTGCGGCGGAACTATGGAGGTGTTTGTGGAACCGATGATTCCGAGTCCATTGGTCGTGATAATCGGCGGCGGACACGTTGGTAAAGCAGTTGCGGCCCTGGCAAAGTCTCTTAAATTTCGCGTAGCCATATCGGATGACCGCCCGGAGTTCTGCACGCCAGAAGCCAACCCGGACGCGGATGAGTTTTATTGCGTCCCGATGGAGAAATTGAGCGAAACCTTGAAAATCACCCCTCAAACCTACCTGGTGTTGACGACTCGCGGTAGCAACGTTGACATTCAAGGGCTCGCCCCGCTGTTGAAAACCAAAGCAGCTTATATCGGCATTATTGGCTCGAAACGCCGCTGGTTGGTGACGCGCAAAGCCTTGCTGGAGCAGGGCATCTCTGAGGAGCGGCTAAATCAAGTCTATTCACCCATAGGTTTGGAACTGAAAGCCGAAACACCGGGAGAAATCGCCGTAAGCATCATCGCTGAGATAATAATGGTCCGGAACGGCGGGACCGGTAAGAAAATGAAAATTTGACGGAGCAGTTATGTGGCATGACACTCTCACCGCAGCCAACATCGAAGACGTTTTAGAGGTTTTGCACCAAAAAGGCGAAAATGCCCGCATCGTCGCTGGCGCTACCGATTTGATATTGGAAATGGAGCGCGGTGTGCGCAAGGGGATTGAATTGCTGGTCGATGTCTCCCGCATCCCAGGGCAGGATCAAATCTCTTTGGACGAGGACGGGATTATCCATTTAGGTCCGTTAGTAACCCATAATCACTGCGCTGCATCAAAACTGATTCAAGAATCGGCTTTTCCGCTGGCACGCGCTTGCTGGGAGGTGGGTTCGCCCCAGATTCGCAATCGTGGTACGGTAGCTGGAAATTTAATCACAGCTTCGCCTGCCAATGACACCATTACACCTTTGATGGCGTTGGGCGCCTCGGTGACCTTGCGTTCTAGCACCGGAATACGAAGTGTATCGCTCGATGAGTTTTACCTGGGTGTTCGCAGGACAGTGATGCAGCCGGATGAAATGCTGGTGGATATCACTTTTCCGGCTTTAAAACCTGATCAGCACGGCACTTTCATCAAATTCGCCTTACGGCGGGCGCAGGCCATCTCGCTGGTGAATGCCGCGGTGATCGTGAGCGTGGAGGGCGGTATCGTTCAATCAGCTGTTATCACCCTCGGGGCAGTGGCGCCAACCATTATCCATGCTAAAGAAGCCGAGGAGTACCTGACCGGCCAAAAGCTGACCCTTGAGGTCATTTCTACTGCTGCGGCTAAAACCATGAGCGCTTCCCGTCCGATCTCGGATGTCCGCGGATCAGCCCAGTACCGGCGCCGCATGGTCCAGGTGATCACCCGGCGTGCCTTAACAGCGCTGGCACGCGGCCTGGAGAAAATGGAATTTCCAATCAAACCGGTGCTGCTGCGCGGAAGAAATAATGGCAGAAAAACCTTCTCCGGGCCTTCTATGCTGCATACCCGGCAGGACGCAATCGTGACCACCATCAACGGCAAAACATACCGTTTTGAAAGCGGTCAAAATAAGTCTCTGATGCGGCTACTGCGTGAAGACGCCCAGCTGATCGGCACCAAAGAAGGCTGTGCTGAAGGCGAATGCGGCGCCTGCACGGTGTTTCTAGACGGCGTGGCGGTGATGAGCTGTATGGTGCCCGCAGCCCGGGCACACGGCGCGGAGATCGTCACGGTGGAGGGATTGGCCACGGACGGCGCACTGCACCCGGTGCAGCAGGCCTTTATCGAACAGGGCGCTGTTCAATGCGGTTACTGCACACCCGGGTTCATCATGTCCGCAGCCAAATTACTGGAAGAAAG
>CALMGN010000208.1 GCA_937863605.1 uncultured Anaerolineaceae bacterium | reverse complement strand
CACCGTACCGTTGGTGGTGCGTTCCTGATTGACCGCCATACTGGTGCATTTGACCAGGTGCAGGGCATCCATGGTGACCGCTTCCATGGCATTTACGACCATCAGGTCGTCGAAGGAGACGTTGGCACCCTCCGCCATACCGCGAATTTCATCCACGTACTGCGGGTAACGTTCCTCGGCAAAAGGCAGGTATTTCCGCGCTTGAATGAGCGCTCCTACCCAGTCTAACTGCAAGGAATCATACGATTCCTTCAATAACGTGCGGGCGTTATCAATGCTCCTGGCAACCTGCTGACGACACGCCTCGCCAATCTGACGGCCCATTTCATGGTGGCTGCCCGAAACGGCAATGAGCGGCAATGCTCGCGAATTCATTTTGTCCTCCCGGATTCCAGCACCTATAGGTCCACACTTCCACCCTAACTGCGGCGCATTTCTATCCATTGTACCCGGCGGCGGAAAAGAACGCAAACCCGGAGGTCCAGGTGGGATGCCCTGAGTCTTCGTTCCACAACGGATAGCGCAACGGGTTTTGGTCAGCCGCAGCACTTGTATCCGAACCTGAATTTATTCTAAAATAACAGCAGGGGGAGAGTCTGCTCCCTCACCGGACAAAGGAAAAATGATGACAGGCAATTTCAAACAACGTGCCCTGAAGGTTTTGCTGGTGGATGATGATGCGGACACACGTCAGATGGTGACCTTAATGCTGGAGAAAGCCGGCCACGAGATCAGGACCATGGGCAGCGGTAGCGATGCCCTGGCGCTTCTCAGCCACGAGCGGATGGATGTGATCCTACTGGACATCCTGATGCCTGAATTGGACGGGCTGAGCCTTCTGGAGACGATTCGCATGACCTCGGAAGCCCCGGTGCTGATGCTGACCGCGGTCGCGAATGCTGAGATCATGCAGCATGCTTACGTCATGGGGGCTGATGATTACATCGTCAAACCGTTCACCCGCGAGAAACTGCTTGACCGCATATACCGTATGGCCAATAAATCCACCGTCCCGGCTCCAACTCCCGCTCCATCCTGGACATCCCGCTATTGGCTGGATGCCGCCAACCACATTCTGATCCACAACGGGGCTGCCATTGACCTGACTCAGGTTGAGACAATCGTATTGCAGAGGTTGATGGAATCAGCATATCAAGAAGTGTCTGACCTCGACCTGCACGAGTCCGGCTGGGGGACCGATCCGGTAGGCGCGCGCACCCTGCAGGAACGGGTCGAAAGCACAATCCGCGGGATACAACTCAAACTCGAAGATGACCCAGCCCAACCTAAAATCATGATCAGCACTGCGGAAGGGTTCGTTTTTAACCCCGAGTCAGCCTAAAAATCATTTACAAAATTTCTGGGAGGCGCAAATCCAGCTGTGGGAAAACAGGCGGGGCTTTGTACGTCTGCACCAGACATGCTTAAGCTTTTTTTATTTTCGCAGAGCCCTGTAAGCCGGGTGCAAGTGTTGATTTAGGAAGAATTTGTAATTCGCCAGCGCAAATTGGAAATTTGCGCTACAAAACCAATCAATTCCGCGTGCATTTGGCAGATCACTTTAGCATTCAAAGAGGATGCGTTATACTCGAGTGACGAATTATTAGCTAATAAAGGAGTGTAGCCATGCATGATGAGACAGCGCAAATGGATATCCGGCGGTTACTGAAAACATTTGGCGTGCAAGCCGATACTGCTATTGTTGAACATCTTCAGAAACATCCTCGCCTCACCAACCTTCGCTTGCGAATCACCTTGGATGATCTGACGGATTATGCAGAGGGGCAGGTTCAGCCTTTGACTTTTATGGTTGAGGGCAATGTGCGCAGTGATGCTGAACGGGCAGGCTAGAACCGGGTTGTACACTGCCAAACAAAATTTTACCGTTATCCAGGAAGCTTCATGACCGCCGAATTCATCATCGAAGACCAGAAATTTCAAGCCGACAAAGTCGCCGTCCTCTCCACCGGTCACGGCGTCCAGGACACCTACCAGGCGTTTCTACCGGCGCTGCTGCCCTTCCTGATTGAAAAATTCTCCCTGATGAAAACCGAGGCCGGTTTGCTTTCGGTTTTTGCCAACTTTCCATCTCTGCTCCAGCCGGTCATTGGCTACCTGGCAGATAATGCCGGGCCACGTTATTTTGTGATCTTTGCGCCTGGTGTTACTGCGGTGATGATGAGCCTGCTGAGCGTAGCGCCTACATACTACATCGCGGCCTTGCTCCTGATCGTCACCGGCATAAGTTCCGCCAGCATCCATGCTACCGGACCGGTGATCGCGGGACGCCTTTCCGGCCAACGGCTGGGTATGGGCATGAGTTTCTGGATGGTGGGCGGCGAAATTGGCCGCGTGCTGGGTCCGCTGGTAATTGTCTCGGCGGTGGAATATCTTAAGCCTGAGAACACCCCCTGGCTGGCAATTGTCGGCGTGCTGACTTCGGTGTTTCTTTTTTTTCAGCTGAAGAACCTCAACGGCCGGACTTACATCCATTCCGAGTCTCCTCCATGGCGCCAGGCGCTCAAAGGCATGCGCCCGGTGCTGCTGCCGGTCATCGCGATCATTCTTTCTCGGGCATTCGCCTTTGTCAGCGTGTCCACTTTTTTGCCCACATATTTGACTGAACGAGGCGCGAATCTGGTGACGGCTGGCGTATCGCTCTCAGTGATGCAGGCCGCCGGAGTGGCGGGTGCCTTCCTGGGCGGCTCGCTTTCCGACCGCTTGGGGCGCCGCCCGGTTTTAATCGCTGCCATGGCGCTGACCGCGGTCACGTTGTTTGCCTTCACCTCGCTGGACGGCTGGGTGCTTTTCCCCCTGCTGTTGGCGCTGGGCTTTTCGCTGCTCTCCGTGGCCCCCATCATTATGGCGATCGTTCAGGAGAGCTTCCCGGAAAGCCGCGCGCTTGCCAACGGGGTATATATGGCGGTCAGTTTTATAAGCAGTTCGATTGTCGCGGTACTCATCGGCGCCATTGGCGATATCTCGAGTCTGCGCACGGCATATTATGTCAGCGCCGGGCTGGCACTGGTGGGTTTACCCTTTGTGCTGGGTCTCCCACGCGTTAAGAAAGCCAAAATTTTCGGCTAATCGCTTTTTGTCAGGTTTGTGAGGAAATATGAAACAACTGTATGGGTTTGAATTGATCCAGGACACCACTGTCACCGAATTAAACATCCGCGCCCGGCTTTGGCGTCATATTGCAACGGGCGCCCAGCTGCTCTCTCTGGAAAATGATGATGAAAACAAGGTCTTTAGCATCAACTTCCGCACTCCCTGGGACGATTCGACCGGGGTGGCGCATATCATGGAACATTCGGTATTGTGCGGATCGCAAAAGTACCCGGTCAAAGAGCCGTTTGTCGAGCTGCTCAAGGGATCGCTCAACACTTTCCTGAACGCCTTCACCTTCCCGGATAAAACCTGCTACCCGGTGGCCAGCACCAATTTGAAGGATTTTTACAACTTAATCGACGTATACCTCGATGCAGTGCTGCACCCCCTGATCAGCCCATACACCCTGCTGCAGGAAGGCTGGCATTATGAATTGGACACCCCCGACGGCGAAATCAGCTACAAGGGCGTGGTTTTCAATGAGATGAAGGGCGCTTACTCCTCGCCTGACGGCGTCATGGAAGAAAAAAGCAAAGCGCTGCTCTTCCCCAACACGCCTTATCGGCATGATTCCGGTGGCAATCCGGAAAATATCCCGGATCTGACCTATGCCCAGTTCAAGGGTTTCCACGACGCTTTCTATCACCCGACCAACGCCCGGGTTTACTTTTACGGTGATGATGACCCCGAAGAACGCCTGCGCTTGATCGATGCCGCTTTCCAGGGTTACTCCGCTATCCAGATCGACACAGCGGTGCCTTTGCAGCCCGTATTCGCAGCGGTGAAAACTGCCGAAGAGTTTTACGAAAGCTCTGACGACCCGGAAGCCAAAGCCCAGTTGACCGTCAATTGGATGCTGCCCGAAATAGTATCTCAGGAAGAATCGCTGGGGGTGCGGATCCTCGAGCATGTGTTGATTGGCACACCCGCCGCCCCTTTGCGCAAAGCCTTGATCGATTCCGGGCTAGGAGAGGATTTAGCCGGCATCGGCCTTTATTCCAGCCTGCGCCAGATGCAGGTTTCAACGGGTTTGAAAGGCATCCAGGAAAGCGATGCGCAGAAGGTCGAGGCCGTGGTATTGGATACACTCATGAATCTGGCTAAAACCGGCATTGACCCGCAAACTGTGGCTGCCTCGCTCAATACGGTTGAATTTGCCCTGCGTGAAAACAACACCGGTTCCTTCCCGCGCGGTCTGGCGCTGATGCTGGGTATCTTGAACGATTGGAACTATGACCGTGATCCGGTCGCCGCGCTGGCGTTCGAAGCTCCCCTCAATTCCATCAAGCGCCGGGTGAGTGCTGGCGAACGCTACTTCGAAAATTTAATTCAAAATCATTTCCTCAACAACCGCCACCGTGTGACCTTGCTGCTGCGTCCGGATCCGCAGTTGAGCATTCACCGGGCGGCTGCCGAGACCCAACGCCTGAACTCCGCACGCCAGGAGATGACATCGGCTGAGCTTGAGCAAATTATCGAGAATACGGCTGAATTGCACCACCGTCAGGAAGCTGCCGATTCCCCCGAAGCTCTGGCAACCCTCCCGATGCTTCAGCTCGGCGATCTGGAAAAAGATATCAAAACTATTCCATGCGAGACTCAGAAATCCGGCGAGAGCACCATCCTGTTCCACGACTTGTTTACCAACGGGATCCTGTACCTGGACCTTGGTTTTAATTTACGTGGATTGTCCCAGGACTGGCTGCCCTATGTGCCCGTTTTCAGTCGGGCGCTGCTGGAAACCGGCACTGCCGACGAGGATTTCGTGCAAATGATGCAGCGCATCGGGCAGCGAACCGGCGGCGTTCATCCCACCACCTTTACCTCGGCCTCCCGCAATTCGCCAGACGGCGCCGCCTGGCTGTTCCTCCGCGGCAAAGCCATGGTCAGCCAGACCACCGATTTGCTCAGCATCCTCAAAGATGTACTCTCCGGAGCCAATTTGAACAACCGGGAACGCATCCGCCAGATCGTGTTAGAGGAAAAAGCCGGCCTGGAAGCAGGGCTGACGAATGCCGGGCATCGAGTGGTCAATTCACGCTTGAAAGCCCGCAGCAGCGCAGCAGATTGGGCAGCTGAACAAATGGACGGGATCAGCCAGCTCTTCTTCCTGCGCCGTTTGCTGCAGCAAATTGACCAGGACTGGCCGGGGTTGGAAGCAGCGTTTGCAGGCATGCGCAGCGCGCTGGTCCGCCAGCCGTTGGCCCTGTGCAATGTCACCGTGGACAGCGCCAGTTGGAATGTCATCCGCAGCCAGGTAGCTGATTTTCTAAGCGGCTTCCCGGCCGATTCTATCCACGCTGCAAATTGGCAGCCGTCTGCTTTGCCTGCTGCGGAAGGTTTAACTTTGCCTTCGCAAGTGAATTTTGTTGGCAAGGGCTCCAATTTGTACCAGGCAGGGTACCAACTGAAGGGTTCCGCCTTTGTCATTGCCCCTTACCTGGGAAACACTTACCTGTGGGACAAAATTCGGGTGCAGGGCGGCGCCTACGGCGGGTTTTGCGTCTTTGACCAGCATTCCGGCGCTTTCAATTATCTGTCCTACCGCGACCCAAACCTAGACCAGTCGCTGACTGCCTACGACCAGGCCGCCGCCTTCCTGCTAAATCTGGATCTGAGCGAAGCTGAATTGACCAAAGCCATCATTGGCGCCATCGGCGAAGTGGATGCCTACCAGCTGCCAGATGCGAAAGGCTACACCTCGTTGGCGCGTTACTTGTTGGGCATCACCGACACCGAACGCCAGCGTCTGCGCGATGAGATTTTGTCAACCTCGCCCGCCGACTTCCATGCTTTCGGTGAAACGTTGGAAGCTGCTCGACCAGCCAGCACGATCGTTGTGCTTGGGTCGCCTGAGGCGGTACAAAACTCGCAGCTCAATCAGAACGGCGGGTTGGAAGTATCGAAGGTGATGTAGATTATCGCGCCAGTGCCAGCAGGAACTGCGGCACCCAGAATTTCCCAAAAGCGAGCAGCGACAGGCCAACGCTGAGCGCTAAAAGCAAAATCCCAAACGCGATCAATAAACGGTCGCGTTTGCGGTATTTAAGTTGCTCCAACCAGGTGCGCGGGCCAACGCCGAAAGCGCGCAGGTCCATGGCGTCGATGATGTCCTCGCTGCCGACGATGGCATGAATGGTGACCGGCACGATGAGCGGCGCCAGCTTGCGTACGGTGGCGAACAGCCCGCCGGTGATTTTCTCGAGCTCGTAACCGCGTGCCCGCTGCGCGTCACGGGTGAGCATAAAATCGCGGCCAAACGAGGGGATGAAACGCATGGTCAAGTCCATGCCGTAAGCAACCTTGTCCGGCAAGCCCAGCCCGCGAAAAGTGATGCCGTAATGCGCCGGGTTGAGCGAATACGGAATCAAGATGGTCATGCTCGCCAGGCTGAACACCCGCACCAGCATGGTGACCGCGTACATGATCTTCTCAGCAGTGATCGTCAGCGTCGGCCGCCAACCCAAAATGGTGAAATTGGCCGCCAGGCGCGTGATTAAGTGCTCTTCTTTATAGAGCTCGACTCCCCCGCGCCCGGTCAAGAAGGTCAGCAATGAGAAAAAGATCACGAAGCCGCCAATAAAGATCCAGGCGCGCTTCATTTCATTAAATTTAATTCCCGATGTTAAGACTGTAATAAGGGTAATGATGAATAAGGCGGCCTGGTAGCGAAAGTCCCAGAACAACACTGTGGTAGCCAGGAAGCAAGCGTAAAAGATGATCCACGCGCGCGGGTCGAAGCTCTGGATTAATGATTTTCGCGGTTTGTAACGCCAGGTGACCAGCATATAAGGCCCTCGAGGAACAAGGGGCTGTCAGGTCGGCGAGTTGACCGTTTTGACTTGACAGCCCCCTACAGATTGACGATCTTCACCGACCGGTTTGTCGGCGGACCGATGCGTAAGCCGCTACCAGGATCGGTACAAGAATGGCGGCAAAGATGGC
This sequence comes from uncultured Anaerolineaceae bacterium, assembly GCA_937863605.1. Classification (GTDB taxonomy): domain Bacteria; phylum Chloroflexota; class Anaerolineae; order Anaerolineales; family Anaerolineaceae; genus Bellilinea. The sequence goes on along the minus strand of CALMGN010000208.1, from coordinate 13,259 downwards.
ATTTGGACCGGCTGCCGGAATGAACTCCCCGACGATGGCAACGGCAGGTGGGTAGCCGTTGATCCAGATGTCTGAGAGGGCGGCAAAGCCAATGCCGATGAAGTTACCCAGCAAGCTCCAGGTGACTGCAGCTGCAACATCGATGTTTTTACCAAATACGAAGCGGACCAGCAGCACCAGCAGGAAGCCGATCACAATGGACAGACCGGCGAAGATGGTAATGGTGGCGTCGCCAAAGATGCCGTTCTCGGGATCAAAGAACATCATGTTGGGGGCGGTACGATTGAGGAAGAAGATGGCGGTGACGATCAGCGCCAGTACCAGCGAAATCCACAGGACGGTATTGATGCCCTTCTTTTGATCTTTGAAGAGCATCGCCATGCCGGCAACCATACCGATCAACCCGTTGCCAACCGACCATTGCGGTGACAGGCCAAAACCGGTCAGCGCGTCGCCGAACATATTCCCCACCGCGCCGGTGAACAGCCCGACCGCCGGTCCGAAGGCATAACCGAAGAACATGGGGATGGCGACTGCCGGACGCAAGGCCACCTGGCTGACCGAGGGGACTGCAAACACGGTGCCATTGAAGAGGAAGGACAGTACTGCATATAGCGCTGCACCAATCGCCATGTACACCACTTCGCGCGTGCCAACTTCCCAGATTTTACTCTGGCGGGTCAGCAGATAGACGACAAAGACGATCAGCAGACCAAGACCGACAAAAGCGAAGCGCAGCACGCCGGTCTCATCCAACTGCAGTGAGGGATTGATCATCCCGCCGATCCACACGATCAACAGGAAAAAGGCCAAAACGGCCACCAACGAAACAATAACCGAAACCAATTTACGATCCATGATTTACTCCTTTGGCTCTAAAGCAAATAAAACCTGGATGAAACGTACCTGCCGGTCAACCGCCCGCCGGAACGCGGTGCGCCAGACCTTCCGCACTGTAGAATTTTTGCGTCATCGGAAAATAGTCGAGATTAGCCTGCAGCAGGCTCGTAGGGACCAGTCGGTTGGCGCGCAGGCGGTCCTGGTCGCGTAGCACTTCGGCGGGGGCGCCGTCAGCCACCACCTGTCCCTGATTGACCATTAATACCCGGTTGGAAAAGATGACCGCCAGATCAATGTCATGAGTGATGAACAGGATGGCTTCGAAGGTGGGCAGTTGCAAAATGGAATTCATAAAAGCCATATAATTCTTATAGTCCTGCCCGGCGGTAGGCTCGTCCATTACCAAAATACGCGAGCGCATCGCCAAAATGGCAGCGATACTAACCCGTTTCTGCTGACCAAACGACATCGATAGCGGCGGAGTCTCCTCGTAGCCCGCCAGATTCACAATCTCGACAGCCTGGCTCACCTCCTCTCCAATCAACTCGGGCGAGTGCTTGAGGTTGGTCGGCCCAAAAGCTAATTCCTCGCGCACGGTTGGCGCAAACAACATGTGGCTTGGACTTTGAAAAACATAGCCAAGCGTACTGGCGATTTCCGCCACGCTCAACTGATGGGTGTCGCGACCGTTGACCAGCACCTGCCCGCCGGTCGGTTTCAGCAGACCGATGGCATGTTTGACCAGCGTGGTCTTGCCCGCGCCGTTCGGTCCCAACACCGCGATCACATCTCCGCGGTTGATTTCCAGGTTGATGCCGTGCAGCACCTCAAGCCCGCTTTCATAGCCAAAGGTGACATCCTTGAACTGCACCAGAGGCGTTTGAACGCTGCTGCTTGCGGCGGCAAGCAGCGGTTTGATTTCAGGCGGCACCGGATCCTCGCGGGCTGCGGCCAGGATCATGTGCGCCGGTAGTTTGACCTCGCGGTAATCTACATTCTTCTGAATTTCACCTGGTAATCCGTCAAAGCGGATTCGCCCATCCTGCATGAAGAGCACCCGTTCCGGCTGAATACGCAGCACATCTTCAACGCGGTGTTCAACCATCAGCACCGTCATGCCCTCGTCTGCCAGCGTGCGCACCAGGTCGAGCGCTTCCTGCGCACTGGCCGGGTCTAGTGAAGCCAAAGGCTCGTCGAGTACCAGAATATTCGGGCGCATGGCCAGCACACCCGCCAGGGCAACTTTTTGCTTTTCGCCGCCGGATAGCGAATGAGTCTGGCGGTCGCGCAGGTGACTGATTTTCAAGCGCGCCAGGGTTTCATCCACAGTCTGACGAATTTCAGCCCGCTCCCAGCCCAGGTTCTCCAGGCCAAAAGCGACCTCGTTCATCACCACCGAGCCCAGGATCTGGCGTTCCGGGTCCTGCAGTACAGTACCGACTAGCTGTGAAATCCGTGCTAACGGCAGTTCGGTCACTTCCTGCCCTTGCAGGAGCACTTTTCCGGTGAGTTCCCCTTTGTAGCTGCGCGGGATCAGGCCGTTAATGCAGCGGATCAGGGTGGTTTTACCGCAGCCGCTGGCGCCTGCCAACAGCACAACCTGTGATGGCGCAAGGGTAAGGTTAATATCCTGAATCGCCGGCAGTTCGCGGCTGCGATAGCGGAAGGAAAGGCCTTCGACAATTAGCGGTGAGACGGCGGTCATGGATACCTGTTGGTGAATCCTGAAGGAAGCTTTCTAAAAGGGAAACGTCTGCGCATCAGGATGAGATAGGAAGCTATGCCATCAATACTAACCCCCCGCAAGCGCTAACGCATCGGAGAGGGTTGTTCGAAATGTCTATTCAGGCGTGAAACTACTATAACATGCCGCTCATGTGACGTCAATTATCCAGATTACCGAATAAAACAAGCAGCCGCTTAGTTGAACAACCGTTTACAAATAGACAAACTATTTTCAAACAATTCGCTTGTCGCTGCACCCTATCCATGCTAGAATAGTCCTGTCAAACGTTCGGGTGCCCCCCTCACCCGGGCGTTTGACAATTAAACCCAAACTTTCGAAACCAATGGACTCAATCCATTCAATTCATTAGTGACGTGCTTACCACTAAGTTTTCTCTTCTATTCCACCCTCCAACTATTGCAAGTATTTGAGGCAGACCAATTCATCAGGGAAAAACAGTCCAAAGTAGCATTCAGCCCATGCGTTCACCGTGTGCCTTGGATGAAAATCACTTGCTCAGAGTCCTCACCTTATTAACCGATTGCCCTAACAGTATTTCGGTCCTACTTGTACAAAGGCTGGAGCAGCACTTGCATCCGGTGTAGAATTAATCCCAACTTGCTGCTGCACTTGCAGGCGTTTGCTTGCAGCATCAGCTGTGCTGAAGGAGTGCAACGAATGACCCTCGAAAATGAGGAAGAGCAAACGAAGACGCAGGGGGGCGATGGGCAAAGTACCAGTGACAGCGAGACGGTCGTGGCAAACCCCCTTTCCGGTCAGGCCACTACGAAACTATCGCAGCGCGATCCCGCTAACACACTGTCAGGGTGTAACCGAATCTTAATTCTAGGCAGAACCGGCTCGGGCAAGACGACTCTAGCGCGGGAACTCGCAGCCGCTCTGGGTGTGCCGCACGTAGAACTCGACGCGTTATATTTTGGTCCAAATTTCAGCACAGTGCCCCTGTCTGTGTTACGGGAACGTACGAGCGCTGCGATCGCAGGGGATCGTTGGATCACTGACGGCAACAAGAAAGCGGTGCGCGACCTTGTCTGGCCCCGGGCGGATACGGTTATCTGGCTCGACTATTCCATTATGGTGAGCTTATGGAGGCTCGGGAAGCGGGCTTTGTGGCGTACCTCGGTGCTTAAAACCCAAGCGGTACAGGCAGGCGAAAAGAAAGGGCTCGCCAGAAAGTTCCTCTCAGGTGCTAAAGGCGTACTTACAGCGCTCCGATCCCATAGAGGCCAACGCCGCGAATATCCCAGGTTGTTCGCCCTGCCGGAGGATCAGCACCTCGCGGTCGTGCGGCTTCGGTCGCCGCGTGCCACGCGCCGCTGGCTGGCTCGCGTAATCGCGGGGCGAGTTAATTCGCCGTAGGTCGGAATGCACGGTTGGACCTTCGCATAATGCACATTGGGTTGATCATGGTTGTCATCGAAAATTTGCACCACCGGGCGTTTGACAGTTAAGCAACCTTTTCACGCTTGAACTCGTAATTAATAAATCGTAATATGAAATCAGAATATGGTTTGGAGCAGGGGAGGTTGTGATGGATCAAGAACCGGTTCGAACACAAGCACAAGTACCGGCCAGGCGTGAAAAACGCGGTAACTGGATTTTGGGATTTATTTTCATCATCGGCGGCGTCATTCTCATCGCCCAGCAGCTTGGTTGGCTCGGCGCCCGCTATAACTGGTGGGCATTATTCATCATGGTTCCGGCACTGGCATCGCTGGGGGGCGGCTTTTCGGAATTGCAAAGCTCCGGCAAGTTTGGCGCCGCGGTCCGCGCAGGTTTAGGCGGCGGGTTGATACTGATGACCCTGTCGCTCGTGTTCCTCTTCGGCCTGGACTGGTCGGTTTGGTGGCCGTTGATGGTACTGGTCGCCGGGGTGGCAATTTTTCTGGAAAGCTTCGGCACCAAAGCGCCCGCTGGAGTCGGGGGGATTCTCAATATGGGGCTGTGGATTGGCCTGGGCGCGATGTTCCTTGGCGCCGGTTTTTTGGCCAAGAACCTTGGTATTTACGACATTTCAGCCGTATTTGACCCCTTGCGCTGGTGGGCGGTTGCCATCCTGATCCCCGGGGTGGGAGCGTTGTTAGGCGGACTGTTCAGCATGCTGCGCGGCGGTAAGGCTGCCATGGCTGGCTTTGGCTTGCTGCTCTTTGGACTGATGACTTTGACAGTAGGGTTGATCGCGCTGCTGGGCGTCAGCTGGGCGATTCTCACACCAACCTTGCTCATCCTGGCCGGGTTCGCAATCTTATTCGGAATTTTCAGGAAGCGCTGATTCTTTCGACGAATTTCTCACCTCACCCAGGGTAGCAATGTTGGTTCGAAAGTTCCCTACTTAGCGATTCACGGGGCGAGCAGTGCTCGTTCCGGTGGCTGAGCCTGTCGAAGCCCGGTGGCAAGTCAGGCGACCCTTCGCGGTGCTCACTCTCAGAGCGTCCTGCGGATAAGTTGGCATTCTTAAAATTTTCCATTATCCCGAACAAAGGATAAATTAATAAACTCTAATCCCCTTAGCGACCGCATCTCTTTATACTGGACAATTTTTGTAATATTATTACCCTATCACGGTTAATGGACCGTGGGAAAGGGTAACCGGATGAAAACCAGCAATATCCCAACGATCCCATCCTCAGAAATCACGCCGGAAGGGCTGTATCTCAACCGGCGCCAATTCATGAAGCTGGCAGGTGGAGCCGGTGCGGCTGCCCTGCTGGCAGCTTGCGGCGTGCAACCGACCGAGAATGCCGCCAGTACAGAGACTCTTATGGCTCCCCGCCCGGTTGACGACCTTGGCGATCCGGCCAACACCTTTGACCAGATCACCCACTACAACAACTATTACGAATTCACCACCGACAAGGAAGGTGTTGCTAAACTGGCAGCGGACTTCCCGACGACCCCCTGGCAGGTGGAAGTTGGTGGATTGGTGCAAAACCCGCGCACCTATGATATGGATCAACTGCGCGCTTTCCCGCAGGAGGAACGCATTTACCGCTTGCGTTGTGTCGAAGCCTGGTCGATGGTCATCCCCTGGACCGGGTTCCCGCTGGCAAAACTACTGGCGGAGGTCGAGCCAATGACCAGCGCCCGCTATGTGGCTTTCACCACAAAAATGGACAAGGAACATATGCCGGGTTTAAAAAGCCGGTTCTACCCCTGGCCTTATACCGAGGGACTGCGTCTGGATGAAGCCATGAACGACCTGGCCCTGTTGGTAACCGGACTGTATGGCAAAGACTTGCCTCCACAGGACGGCGCTCCCATCCGGCTGGCAGTTCCATGGAAGTACGGTTTCAAAAGTATCAAGTCGATCATCAAGATCGACCTGGTGGAAGAAAAACCCGAGACACTGTGGAATACGGTCGCCCCCAACGAATACGGCTTTTATGCCAACGTCAACCCCGACGTGCCCCACCCGCGCTGGTCACAGGGTACTGAGCGGCGTATTGGCGAAACAAAACGCCGTGAGACCCTGCCGTTCAACGGCTACGCCGAGCAGGTCAGTGCGCTTTATGACGGGATGAGCCTGACATCGAATTACTGAGCCTGAATGACTTCTGAAAAAACCGCCAACCCGCTGCGCACCGCTGTCAATATCCTGTCACCCATCCCGTTGGTGGTGTTGGTTGGCGCTTACTTCACGGGCAACCTGACCGTCAACCCGATTCAGGCAGCAACCCAGCGCGCCGGTGACATCGCCATCATTTTCCTGCTGCTGTGTCTGGCCTGTTCGCCGGTAAACACTTTGTTCGATGTGCCCAAGGTGCTCAAATTGCGCCGCCCTTTGGGGCTGTGGGCGTTTTACTATGCCAGCCTGCACATGTTGAGCTACGTCGGATTGGATTACGGTTTTAATTTTGCGTTTTTCAATCAGGACAACGCGAATAAACTATACGTGTATGTAGGGTTCATCACGCTGACGCTGCTCAGTGTACTGGCGTTCACCTCGCGGCGCTGGTGGAAAGTAAAGCTGGGTAAAAATTGGAAAAAACTGCATAAGCTGGTTTACCTGGCGGGTGCAGTGGCAGTTGTGCACCTGGCGCTGGTTATCAAAGGGAACTTACTGGATTTGATGGGCGATTTGTGGAAACCGATCGCTGCCGGCAGCGTGCTGACGGTGGCCTTAATCTTGCGCATCCCGGCAGTCAAGGCCTGGGTGGTTTCACAACGCCAAAAAATACGCGCAGCCCGCGCACCCAAACAGCCTTTCGCTGCACAACCTCCGGATAACCTGCCCGGGTCTGCAACCCTCGATAATTCAGCCGCTGCTGGCGAGGTGCATGGGGTGGAAAAAGCGCTAAAAAGCGAATAACAGAACCAGGTCGTTGACGTTGGTACGGGTCGGACCGGGTTTCAGTAGATCACCCAACCCTGCAAAAAACGGGTAGGCGTCGTTGCGCGTCAGATAGTCAGCGGGTGAAAGCCCCAATGCCCGGGCGCGCTTCAGCGTTTCACCGCTGACCACTGCCCCGGCCGCATCCGTCAGGCCCTCACCGCCATCCGTTGCCAGTGTCACCAGCAACATGTTCGGCAAGCCCTCCATCTCTTCGACGGCTGCCAGCGCCAGTTCCTGGTTGCGTCCGCCCATTCCTCCCCCGCGGACGGTGACGGTGGTCTCCCCGCCGGCGATCAAGCACGCCGGACGCCGTAAGGCGGAATGCCCGCTGGCCAGGTCGCGGGCAGCTGCCCCCAGCAGCCTGCCTACCAGGCGGGCTTCCCCCTGCAGGGTGCTCGTCAGTACCCGGGTGTTGAATCCCAGGGCAGCTGCCGCCTCAGCGGCAGCCCGGGCAGCTATTTCATTCGAGCCAATGATCAGGTTCTGCACCCGCTCCAGAAGCGGGTCGCCTGGTTTGAGCGTTTCAGGCAATGAACCGGCAGTCCCGCGTTGCAAATGGGCCAGGACGGCTGGCGGAATTTGCTCAGCCAATCTATATTTTTGCAGGATCGCCAGAGCCTGGTCAAAGGATGTGTGATCGGCCGCGGTTGGCCCCGAGGCGATGATATCCACCGGGTCGCCGACCACATCGGAGAGGATGAATGAAATTACCCGGGCTGGCGCAGCAGCCCGCGCCAATCCCCCGCCTTTGACTGTATCCAGGTGTTTTCGCACGGAGTTGATTTCGCCGATGTCCGCGCCGCTGCGCAACAGCAGGCTAACCGTTTGCTGGAAGTCGGACAGCGTGATCCCGGCGGCCGGGGCGGTCAACAGCGCCGAAGCCCCTCCGGAGAGGAGGCAGATCACCAGATCATGCTCTCCTGCCTGCGTGAGCAGGCTTAAGATCTCACGGGTAGCAGCCGTACCGCGTTCGTCAGGCAAGGGGTGACCGGCCTCTATTATTTTCAGTTGGCCCGGGAAGTTGGCGTCGTTCAGTCCGTAGCCGTCTTTGACAATGACGATGCCGTCAGTCAGACAATCTCCAAGGATTTGAGCGGCAGCCTGCGCCATGGGCACCCCGGCCTTACCGGCTCCGACCAGGTAAACGCGGCGGGTGTGCGCCAGATCGTAGGTTTGACCGCCGGCAGTCAGTTGTGTACCATCCCGGCTGAGGAAGCGAAAAACTGCCGCGGTTGGGTCTGCTGCGTGCAGGGCGGCCTCCAATATCTGACCAACCCGTTCCCCATCCGGAAGCATCCGGAGCGTGTGTGTCATAAAGCGCGAACTGCTTATTGAATCGGATTTTCCCATACTTTTATTGTATTCAATTTAGCCAACGAGAGACCAATTCAATCCGCGCTCCTGCAGCAAAACTAGTATGAAACTTTTCAGCCCGGACTGAATCAAATAAAGATAGTCAATTTTTCGAGGAGAATCACGAATGACCAGACAGGCCAACATATCGAAAAAGAAAATTGTCACCGCATGGGTATGGATTATTGGAATCGCCGTCATCGCCCTGGCAGTCTTTGCCGCTTATAGCGCGCTGGCAGTACCCACCGGTGAAAAAGCGCTGGCGCGAGAGATCACCGTAAGTCAGGCAGCTGAGTTACGCAACCAGGGCGCCTTTATCCTTGACGTCCGTGAACCGGACGAATGGGCTGCCGGCCATATCCCCGGCGCCACCTTAATCCCGCTGGGTGAACTGGCGAGCCGCCTGTCAGAACTGCCGCAAGATCAACAGATCGTGGTGGTGTGCCGCTCCGGCAACCGCAGCGCCACCGGCCGCGATATTTTATTGGACGCTGGCTTCCAACAAGTCACCAGCATGGGCGGCGGGATGAACTCTTGGATCAGCCAGGGGTTGCCATCCGTCACCGGTCCATAATCCTTCACTTTTGAGCTTAAATTAAAACATTCCGCCTGGTTCCGGTCGTCCAGGCGGAATGTTTATATTTATTGTTTTAACTTCCCGTCTCCGTCGCCCGGACAGTGGACATACGCACCTTCGGCAGCGTGGCAGCACCCAGGCCAAGCAGGAAGATGATATACGTCAACATCTCGGTTAGGGACGGGTTGCCGTTGTATCCAAACAGCGCCGTCAACAACAAACCCGGTGTTGATTTTTCAGGCAAGATGCCGTTGATATCATAAACATGCTCGATCACCGCCGGGATGATGGCGGCTTCGTTGAACTCATGTACGCCGTGAGCCAGCAATCCGGCTGCAAACAAAAGCAAAAGAATATTGGTTATCTGGAAGAAACGCTGCAAGTTGAGGCGGTAAGTACTGGCGAAGAGCAGGTATCCAAGAAAAATTGCCAAGCTCAACCCTGCCAGGGTGCCTAACAGTGCTGCCATCGGTTCACTCGCGACCTGGGCAGCCATCAGGAACAACACCAGTTCGATCCCCTCGCGCCCGACAGCGGTGAATGCTAACAGGAACAGCCCCCCGCCGCTATTGCGAGCCGCTGCTTTGTTTACCCCCTTCTCGAGGTTTTGCCGCAAATAGCGTGACTGGCGGTGCATCCAGAAAATCATCCAGGTCAGCAACAAGGCTGCCAGGACCATCATAATGCCTTCGAAAATTTCTTCTCCGCGGCCTTCAAATTCAGCGCCAATGGCGTTCAACGCATAAGCAGCCGCGATACTGAGCCCAATTGCGCCTAGCACTCCGCCCCAAATCCATTTATTCAAGTGCGGAACATTCATTTTTCGGACTGCGCCCAGCAAAATACCGATGATCAGGGCCGCTTCCAGACCCTCACGCAGAGCTAACAATAAACTGGAAAGCATGGCGAACAACTCCTTTAAGAGTGAAAATTTGGGATTTTTACGGGCGTGGGTTAAAAAATCGATGCCCCGTTCATCCGGAGCACCAATACCTGAACCCTGGCCTCCCTGCGGGCGGTAAACCTTCATCTGCCGCCGCGAACAGGCCGATTATAGCATATTTTTATGGTTTTTATGCAATAAATTATTTTATTATATCTGGCGATTGCCGGTTAAAAAGTGCTTTGATGCGGGGAGCCAGCGCCTTATAAATCGGGCAGCGGTCGTAAATCGCGCTGAACAATACCACCCCTGCTAATACCAATAACCAGACCGACGGCCCGAACGACAGCCCCACGGCAGCCAATATTAATGCGGTTCCGCCCCGCAGGTAACGGTCAAACGGCCGGAGTCCGCCGGGTGCAGGCTTGCCTTCTTCCAATGCCTTAAACCATTTACTCAGGGCAGGCCCAGATTGACCGCCGACTTTACGCATTACCAATTCTCCACCCCGGTAACCCAGCATGGTAGGAATGCTCATGATTTTAAGGGTGCGTAATAATTCCTGGGACTCGTCCGCATTGATTTTCACCAATTTGACCCGGCCCTCGAATTGGCCGCTGACTTCTTTCAAAGCCGGGTTCATCAAACGGCATGGCGCGCACCACGGTGCCCAGAATTCAACCACAACGGGTATGCGGGAATTTTTGATGGTACGCTGGAATTCAGCAAGTTTCATAGCTTATCCTTCAATCCAGTGAAAAAAATGGACTCTGACTCAAGGAAATTTACCGGTAGGCCCACTCCTGCAAACCGGTCATTCACAGATGATTAGAACCGTTGAAGGGTTTCCCCTCCCGGTACTCATCTCATTTATTCAAATCAAACAGACGTAATTATTTCTTCGTGCGGAATTTCAGCAGGTAATATACCGGGCAAAACCCCACCAGACCGGTCACCAGTAATAATGTTCCGATGATCTTAAATACCAACCCCAGCGTCCCGACAGTAACGCCGCCAAACCCAAGCGCCAATAACACAATGCCCACCAAAACGCGTAAGATTCGATCCCACCCGGCTTCATTCATGTATTTCATGACTGTTCTCCATTCAAAAAACAATTTAATCGCTGCTAAGTAGATGCAGCACCAGGCAAAAAGATACGCGTCAGTTATGCGTTGATGCGATTTTCCTGAACGCCGAGTAACGCCACAATCGAGACCAGAAAGAGAAACCCGTAAACGCCGATGATCAGGGTGTAGCCCAGGGCGTCTGCGATAGGGCCGCCAATATATGCGCCAATGGCGCCAGCTCCCGCCCCGGCCAGGTTGGATAGCCCCAGGAAGCGCCCGGCCTGCTCGCGCGGTACAATTTCTGTCCCAAGCGCCCAGTTGGCGGAGTAAAATAGCCCGATTCCAGCGCCAACAATGCTTCCCCCGATGTAAATGGCAGTCATACTGGGCACCACGACGATCAGTGCGATACCTCCAGCACCCAGCAACCCGGCAATCGCAATCAGGACCTTTTTGCCAAAGCGGTCAGCCAACCAGCCGCTTGGCAGTGCGGTCAACAGAATGAATATGCCGACGAACATAGCGATGGTCGCCGCCGGGCCGGCCGCTTTTTTTCCTTCCAACTCAACAAAGCGCTCCTGCAAAAAAAACAGCAAGAAGGTGGCAATATTGGTGGAGGCAGTGAGAAATGCCAGCCGGTTAACCACCCACCACTTGAACGATGGCAAGTATCGGATATCCTTGCCAACCCCGATGCGCAGGCTGGCCAGCACACCGGCCCCAATCGCAACCACCATCGCAACCACTCCAACCACCGCGGCAGCTGCACTCCAAAGCCAGGGATCAAGGCCAAGCTCCAGGCGCATGAACCAACGTACATAAGCCCCCATCCCCAGGATCAGGAGGGTGAAGACCGCTGTCATTAAGACCAGGCGCAGGAACGGCATCCAGTCCAACTTAAAGGGGGCAATCACCTGCCGTTGCTCGGGGACAAACATCACAATAACCGCGCAAACCGCCAGCACGCCCATTAAGATGATCAAGGCCTCCCACAAATTGCCAGAGCTGACCAGTTTACCAATGACCAATGAGACCAGCAGGAGCGGTAGAGGCACTTCGAGCAGGGCTTTTACACCTGAATACCGCCCGCGCTGTGAGTCTGGCACCAGATCGGGAATCAGCCCTTGCGTGGCGGCATGCGCGGTGTTGGAAGCCATCGCCGAGAGAATGTAAAGGCCAAACAAGACCGCGTAGCCCGTCTGCCCTTCCAGGCTGGCGGAAAACCCGATCAACCCAAAGATGATGATCTCCCCCAGGGTGCCAAGCAAGATGAACGGCCGCCGGCGGCCCAATTTCGCCGTTGAGCGGTCAGAGAGGATGCCCATCAGTGCCTGCACCAGCACCGCCGTCATCAAGGCCCAAAGCCGGATGCTGCCGACTGCGCTACCTTTGGATTCCTCGCCGATGAATTGCTGCACCAGCAGCGGGATGATTAACGGGGAGAGCGTCTGCGAGCGGAGGTTCAGCGCAAACCAGTAAATATTAATCGTGATGAGGTCATACCAACGAAGCTGACGGCGCATTTTGCATCCTAAAAAATCGAAATAATGTCCATGCAATCCAAGCGTAAATTATAGCGGAGGTACACTGCTCGAACCCGGAATCTCCAACCCGAACCGGAAGCAAAGGTTGCGCGGCCCGGCAAAAAGAATACCAACCATTCTTCTTCATTCCAATCCGCACTGGGCACCATGATACAATCACCGTGTAAGGGTGGAACGATTCTCCAACCCCGGTGTTTATCCCTTATGTCTTTTTACCTGCACCTATAAACTCTCGAGGAGAAAGTTATGCCACAAGATCGGACGCGGAAAATTGTTGTAACGGGCGTATTAGGGGCCATCGCCGTGTTGTTAGGCCTGACTCGCCTGGGATTCATCCCCTGGGTTACAGGGGCCTCACTGACCATCATGCACGTTCCGGTCATTATTGGCGCCGTTCTGGAAGGTCCGCTGGTTGGGGTCGGTATCGGGTTGATTTTTGGCATTTTCAGCATGATTCAGGCAGCCGTGGCCCCAGCCGGGCCGACAGATGTATGGTTCACCAATCCCATTCTCTCTGTTCTGCCGCGCGTCCTCATCGGACCCGTCGCATGGCTGGTGTGGCGTGGGCTCAAGCGTTGGCCGACAGCCGGGTTGATTGCCGCTGGCATCGCGGGCAGCCTGACCAATACCATTGCCGTGCTGGGAGTTATTGGTTTGCTCAACCTGGTACCCTGGGCTGCGCTGCTTCCTATTGCCATTGCTAACGGTCTGCCGGAAGCCGTAGCGGCCGCATTAATCACTCTGGCGGTGGTAGCTGCCTGGCAGCGTTTTGCCATCGGCAAACGGCGCGGCGCCAACCTTTAGACCGATAAGGCTAACCGACCAGCAAAATCGCTGCGCCTGCGCCAATTCCCAAAAGGATCGTCAGCGCGTCTTTCCAGGCAAAATGCATCACTACCATCGAGGTGCGCC
>CALMGN010000207.1 GCA_937863605.1 uncultured Anaerolineaceae bacterium | reverse complement strand
CGGGTCGACACTTGGGTCGCCCCCTACGCATCCATTAACCGATTGTAGGGGCGGACCCAGGTGTCCGCCCGCTTTTATAACCTCTGATTTTCTTTATACAAGGGTGCGTTCAAGTACGGAACGCACCCTACGAACTCCATTTGGTCTCTCCGTAATCACCGCATGGAAGTTATTGTCATTGCGAAGGAGGAACGACTGAAGCAATCTGCGTTTATTGTTACGACCCCTTGTCTGTCTCACCCAACTTATGTTGCTTCAATTGGCGAGAAATGACACAAGTGCGATTAAACAGCGATGCGTCCAAGTACGGAACGCACCTTACGGACTACAATATTAATCCCTACCCGCACTTGAGGATCAGGTGGTTGGTCAAAAATCAATGACGCCGGCTGGATGCCGATTAACCCCACCCGGCAGTCCAGTTCCTGGCGCAAATAAGCGCCTAACACAGCCGGCGGCAGACCGTGGGTAAAGGCATCCATGCCTTCCATTTCATCCCAGGACAGCCAGGCAATGGAACCAACCGCCTGGCCCATATCCACAGCATCAATCAGCACAACCAGGTCGGGTTTAAATTTACGCAGCGTGCCAGTAATATTTTCCGGAGCGGTGCCGGCATCCAGCACCAGGACATTTTCACGCGGGATCAACCGGGCGGCCAGCTTGCGCGCAATGAATGGCCCGGCGCAATCATCCGCGTTAAATTCATTGCCAATCCCGACAAACGCGGCCCGGGGCAGGACTTTCGATTGGGCCGCAGTCGTGCTACTCGGGCGGACAAGACTGGTCAGTTCCTGGCTTAGCTGCCTGCTCCATGAAGAGGGCAATATCTTCTTCCTTCCCGTAATATATTTCGAAAGGCTGTTTTTTCACTGCGGCCATTTCCCAGTCTTTATTGGACATGCCCAGGCAATTAAACCGGCAGCTTTCCACGCACTGAGCGCAGTAAGTGCAGCGGTCAGCGTGATAGCGCATGATGAAGCGCTTGTTAACCTTGTCAATGACAATCAACTCGATGGCGTTGGACGGGCAGTCTTTGATACACAGCTGGCAGCCGGCACATCTGGCAGGATCCCACATCAACTTACCGCGCAGCCGTAACGGCGCCGGTGTTTTGACGTACGGATACAGTTCGGTGGCTGGCTTTGTAAACAGCGAGCGCAGTAAATCACTAATCATCGTTCCAACAGACATAGCGCCCTCCTTAGAAAATCGATCCGAGATTGCGCCCCAGCACAATGGCAATCAGCTGGATAATAGCCAGCAACGCCCCAGCGCGCCACCACAACCCGACCGTCTGGTCGATGCGCAGGCGGGCAAAGGCGGTTTGCAGCAGCGCCAGCACCAATAATAGCGCCAGGGTCTTGATCACGAATTCCAGCGGGTTGCCCAGCCCGCCCAGGTAGAAGGCAGAAACCAGGGTCAGCCCAATGACCAACTCGACGTCTTTCCCCAGGCGGAACAGAGCGTAGCCGCGCCCTGAGTACTCGGTCATGGCGCCGGCGACAATTTCTGTCTCGGCTTCGGGGGCGTCAAATGGCGGCAGCTCAAGCTTGCCCATCAGGCCAACCATGGCCACCACAAATCCGATCGGCTGGGCGATCATCAGCCACAGGTTTTGACCGGCATAGGTGTTGATCTCGCTGATTTGCCAGGTTCCTGCTGCGATGGCAGGACCCAGCAGGGACAGTAAAAACGGGGCTTCGTAAGAGAACAGCTGGGTCAGGGTACGGGTGGCCCCCACCAGTGAGAAGCTGCTGATGGTGTTTGCGCCAGCCAGGCCCATGGCCAACGTCAGAACAGACAGGGCATACAGCGCAAGGATCAGATCGCCGCGGAAGCTGGAGGCAGGTTGAAAGCCGAACAACGGGACGTACAGCCCGGCGGTCAAAGCCGCTGCCAAAGCGATAATCGGCAGTGTGATAAATAAACCCTTGTGCACACCCTCCGGCATGATTTCTTCTTTTGCTAACAATTTGATGGTATCCGCCAGCGGCTGGATAAAGCGCGGTCCAATGCGGTTCTGAAAGCGCGCCACCAATTTTCGATCAGCCCATTGGTAGACCAATCCGCTGGCGATTAAAAACAGACCGCCGGGGAATATCAATAAAACAAGGATGGGATGCAGTGGCAGGTTCATCGGTAATATTCAATCCCGTATTGGCGTAATTTTTCCCAGGACCAAATCTGCGGATCCTGGTTGGCGCTTTTCAAGCCAACACTGCGGTCATTGCACGAGAAGCACGGGTCGATCCCGGAGAGCAGCATTGGCATGTCGGCCAGTTTTAGCCCGATTGCCAGCGAAAGCACAGTCGACCAGTTACATAGGCTGGGGGTGCGTACCTTGACCCGTTCCGGCTTTTCACTGCCATTGCTGGCGACAAAATACAGCAACTCGCCGCGCGGCGCCTCCACCCGGCTGACTGCTTCACCTGCCGGAATGCGCCGTGGCACGCGGGTGGTCAATTCACCTCCCGGCAGGTGATCCAGAATCTCGCGGATGACCCGAATTGATTCAAACGTCTCGTTGATGCGCACGATAAAACGTCCGTGAAGGTCGCCGCTGGTGTGCGTCATCACTTTCACCGGGAATTGATCGTAGATGAGGTATGGCGCATCCACCCGGATGTCACGAGCAATGCCTGACGCGCGCGCAGTTGGTCCAATGGCACCCAGGAATTCTGCTTTCTCGGTAGTCATGGTGCCAATACCGCGCGTCCGCCCGATGAAAGTTTCATCCGTGGTGATCACTTTCAAATAAAATTTGTTGCGTTCTTCCAGAAAGTCCAGACCCTTATGGATTTCAGCCGCCAGTTCGGGGGTGATGTCAAACTTGACGCCGCCGAGCAGGTTAGCGGAGTAATGCACCTTGTTGCCAGAGATTTTTTCCAGCAGGTCCATGACCGTCTCGCGGTCGCGCCACGAGTACATGAAGAGCGAGTCAAAGCCGCCCTCGTGGGCTGCCACCCCCAGCCATAACATGTGACTGTGAATCCGTTCCAATTCGCCCATCAGCTGGCGGATGGCATTGGCGCGCGGTGGGGCTGCCACCCCGGCCAATTTTTCAACACCCAGCGTGTAGGCGGTGGCATGCACATGCGAGCAAATGCCGCAGATGCGTTCCATCAGGTATAAATTTTGCGTCCAGGTGCGCGCTTCAGCGCCCTTCTCGATGCCGCGGTGCACATACCCGAGGCGCACCGACGCCCCGGTGACGATTTCACCGTCCACCCAGAACTCGAAGTTGGCAGGTTCTTTTAATGCCGGGTGCTGCGGGCCAATGGGAATGACAAATTTATTGGTATCCGTCGTCATGGATTAAGCTCCCTTCACCACTGTGGCAGCCTGGTTGAATCCGGTGAATGACTTTCGCAGCGGGTAAACGCCTTCCGGCCATTCGTCGGCTAAAATCAAATGCCCGGTGACGCGCAAGCCGACGACATCCACCCCGAGCATCTCCCGCAATTCCCACTCGTAAAGCATGGCTGTCGGGGCGATTCCCGAGATGGTCGGAATCACCGCCTGGCTGTACGGCAAGTTGATGCGCAGTGTGACCACGGCCGCACCGCTGCAAAATAGATACAACACCTCGACCGCGCCTTCTGCTTGCAGCTCACCTTCAGCCGGCGGTTGCGCTGGCCGATCGATCCCGATGATGGCGCTCAGGTAACCCCAGGATTCGTCCACCAAAGCCCGAATCGCTGTCAAAAGATTATCTGGATGGATGGTTACGTCCAAGCGTTCTGGCGAGGGACGGGTAAAGGCAACCGCAAACGGGGTTAAAACGGCCTCAGCCGCTCCCAGTGATCCAACAGTGCTAGCCATGATGATCCTCCAATCCGCTGCCCGTATGCAGCATACCGTCA
Source organism: uncultured Anaerolineaceae bacterium (assembly GCA_937863605.1). Taxonomy (GTDB): domain Bacteria; phylum Chloroflexota; class Anaerolineae; order Anaerolineales; family Anaerolineaceae; genus Bellilinea. Next base: position 20,632 of record CALMGN010000207.1, on the reverse strand, counting down.
AACCCTCCCCCGGACCATTGAACTGGTTCAGGGTGTTTGCCGGTCTTTAGTGCCTCGAGCAGAACGGCGACCCCATAAATGATGCCTTCCGGACGCGGCGGGCAGCCGGGAACGAACACATCCACCGGCAGCAGCTCGTTAATGCCGCCGACGATGTTGTAACACCCGTGGAAAACGCCGCCAGAGAGCCCGCAAGAGCCGACTGCGATCACAAATTTCGGTTCGGGCATTTGCTCATAGGTACGCAGCAGCGCGTCCCGGGCTTGCATGGTGACCGGGCCAGTGCAAATCAGCACATCGGCGTGGCGCGGACTGCCCTGCAGCTTGATGCCGAAGCGTTCCACATCGTAACGCGGCGTAAGCGTGGCTAAAATTTGAATGTCGCAGCCATTGCACGACCCACTATTAAAATGAATGGCCCAGGGCGAGTTAATGCGCGCCCAATTTTTGACCTTGGATAGTATGCCCTGCCAGGATGAATTGAGGGTTTGTTGGATCATATCGTCCCCGCTACCCTAACAGTAAGATGATCATCGCCAGCACCAACCCGATCAGGTACGGCAGGACACGTGGCGAAAGATCGCCCAGACCAACCACCAGCGCACCCAGGTGCAAAATGGCGAAGAAAAAGGCAATCAGGAAAAACGGCCGGTAACCTGGCACTCCCTGGTCGGTCGCTGATTCTTCGCCGCCGGCATACGGGCTATCCTTGACCTCGGAAGATTTAGAAGGACCGGCCAATGCCTTGCCGAACCAGGCCAGAGCGAAAACCAATGGAATGTAAAGTAAAAAAGCAACCGGAGGGGTAAGTATGATATTCATGAACATTCCTCAATCATCCGCCAAACAGCATCAGTAAACTTTGGGCTGCTGGCCCGGTCAGCCAATCCGCCAGCGACGGCCAGAAGCCAAGCACAACCACTCCCAGGCTCAGGATCACCATGGTAACGGTCATCAACACCGGCATGGGCTTGCCCTGTTCAACAATCTCAGCCGGTTGACGGCGGTACAGCCGGTTGACCAGCGGTGCATAATAGCCCAGTGACAGTACGGAGTTGAGTCCGGCAAACACAACCAGCGCTATAATCCAGGCGTTTCCGGTCTGGAATCCGCCAACAAATATTTGCCATTTCGACATAAAACCTGCCAGCGGGGGCAAGCCGCCCAGGCCCAGTACTGCCACACTAAAGGCGAAGGCCGTCAACGGGTATTTGCGCGAGGCGCCGTTCAAGTCGTCCACAACCAGCGGATTGTGGTTGTCATTGGCCTGGTGCAGGCAATACAGCAGCGCTCCCGCAGCCAAAAAAGCCAGGCCTTTCATCATGGCGTGGGTCAGGATATGGAAAAATCCACCAGCAGCCGAATATTCCGAGCCAATGACTGCCCCGGCACCCACACCCAGCAAGATATATCCCATGTGACTCAGGCTGGAATAAGCCAACAGGCGTTTAACCTGAGTCTGGCGCAACGCCATCAAGTTGCCCACCAGCATGTTGACAGCGGCAAAACCGAGCAGCAAAGCCCCCCAGGAAACAGTCACCAGATGCAACGCCCCCAAAGCCCGCAGCATCGCCACTAGACCGGCTTCGATAACCACACCGGAAAGCATCGCGCTGATGCCGCTGGGCGCTTGCGAGTGGGCATCCGGCAGCCAGGTGTGCAGCGGAACCAGCGCAGACTTGACGCCAAAGCCGATGATGAACAGCGCTCCAGCGGCCAGCATTAAGCCCGAAGGCTGGGCTGCCACCCGAATTTCATCCAGATCGAGCGAGCCCGTGTTGGTAAATACCAACCCGATAGCGAGCAGCACCAGCACTGTCCCCAGCGCACTCTGAACCAGGTATTTGACCCCAGCCTCGAGCGCAGCGGCTTCGTTACGGTGGAAAGCGACCAAAACATACGAGCACAGCGCCATGCACTCGAACCACACCCACAGGTTGAATAAGTCGTCAGCTGCGCCTAACCCGATCATGGTGCCGATCATTGCGGTCAGCAAGGCGAAATAAGTTTCACGCCCGCTGTCACGGGCTATGGCCGGGCCGGAGAACATCGTCACCAGCGTGCCAAGCGCCAGTACCGCAATTGCCAACAGCAAGGCGATGCCATCCAGACGCAAGCTGACCGCACCGATAGAGACCAGCAGCTCATGATGAGTTGTAAGAAATTCACTGCCGGCAATGAACAGGAAATAGCCATCCGCCAGTAAGATGAGCAAAGCCAGCCAACGCGCGAGATCGATTTTTGGATTTTTGCGCTCGGCAATCCGGCCAATCAGATAAATCACCGGACTGGCCGCTACCGGCAGCCCTACCGCCAGGAGAAATGCAGTGTTCGCGGTCATGGCAATCCTACTCCCAGTAACAGTATGGCTAAAACGCCGATCAACGCGATGACCAGATAGGCAACATTCCAACCGAGCACACCGGTCTGGGTGCTGCGCAATTTTTCAGCGCTATTCTGCGCGCCCAATACCACGGCGCGGTTGACAGCCTCAAACCCGAAGCTGTTGGTTGCAGTTATTTGCAACCCCGTCAAAGCCCGTTTGACCCCGGCCAACCGGTCGCGCTGCCACCAACAAACCAATCCAAGGGCAATCACCAGCAGTGCAATCAACGTGATCGGAGCCGTTAAAACCTCCAGTAAAATCTCGCCGGTAGAGTGGGCAGCGATTTGGTGGGCTGGCAAACTTTCGGAAAGCAGCCGTGAAAACGAGCCTGCCAGCAGCCAGGTAGTCAACGTCCCAATCGCCAGCGGCGCTAGCGCGACCTTCATGGCCGGGCCAGCATCGTGGGCATGCAGTTCGGCGCGCGGCTGACCGTAAAATACCAGCCAGACCATGCGGAAGGAGTAGAAAGCGGTCAGGCCAGAGACTACCAGCATCACAAACAGCATCCACAGCGGATTGCCATGTGCCAGGCCAGCCTCCAGGATCAACTCTTTGCTCCAGAAGCCGTTGAGAACCGGCAGACCCGCTAATGCCAGCGCACCAATGACAAATACCAGCCGGACAAACGGCATGTTCTTGCCAAGGCCGCCCATCTGGCGCATATCGCGCGTGCCGACCGAATGAATGACCGCGCCTGCCCCCAGGAAAAGCAGCGCCTTAAAGACAGAATGGCTGAGCAAGTGGAACTGCGCGGCAAAAATCCCGCCTGCCCCGACTGCATAAACCATATACCCCAACTGGCTGACAGTCGAGTAGGCCAGTACGCGTTTCAGGTCAGTCGCGAAGATTGCCATCACCGCCGCCAGCAGCGCCGAAAGCATGCCGACCGCCATGACCGCCTCGCGCCAGCCCGGAACACCTTCGAAAGCTGGAAAGAAGCGCGCCAGCAGATAAACGCCGGCATTGACCATGGTCGCGGCATGGATCAACGCGCTGACCGGCGTAGGAGCTTCCATGGCGTCAGGCAACCAGGTCTGGAAGGGGAACTGCGCCGACTTGGCCGCACCAGCCGCCAAACAGCCAAACGCCATCCAGGCCAGTGCGCCAGCTGGCAGAATGCCCGGGTTGGCGATGATCGTCAAAATATCGTAGCTGCCGGTGTTGGCAAACAGCACTAGCGCCCCAATCAACAAACCAAGCCCGCCAAATTGCGTGATGATGAGCGCCTTGATTCCGCCGGCAACCGCCTTGAGGTCATCATTGTGGAAGGAAATCAATGCATACGAGGTCAGCGCCGTGATTTCCCAGAAGGCAAACATGAGTAGCAAATTGGTGGTCAGCACCAGCCCAACCATGGCGCCGATGAAGAACAGTACGAAAGCGTAATATCGGCCGAGCTGATCTTCGCTGCGCATGTAATCCACCGAGAAAATCACCGCAAGCGAGCCAATCACCGTGGCAACTGCGGCTAAAAAGACGCCCAGGCCGTCCGGGGAGAAGGTGAAATTGCCAAAAGCGCCGCCCACTGAAAGGGTGATCAATACCTGGTCTTTGCCAAATGGAATCAGCAACAGGGCAGCGATCCCGGCAGCAAGCGAAAAGGCAACTGCGAGACCATGCTGCAACCGCGGGTGACGGTCGCCGGCAGCCCAGCAGAACAATGCGCCCAGCCAGGGGAGTCCAATGGTCAACAGGATCAATAGTTCAGCCACAGATTATCTCCTCAGTGATGTCAACGAACGCAGGTCCAGGGTGCCGACCACGCGGCGCACCTGCACCGCCAGCGCCATGCCAATGACCGCCACAATGGTGTCGGCAATAATGACCGTAATAGCCAGACTCTGCCCGAGGTCATCCTGCCCGGTTAAGTGGCCGGCCAAAACCAGCGCCAGCATGGCTCCTTTGACCAGCAGCTGCAAGGCTACGATAACTTTGATCAGGTGGCGGGTAGTCAGCAGCGCGTAAATGCCAATGCCCACCAGACCCAGGACAATGATGAGTACGGCGGTTGGAATCGATATCGTCATGCTCCGTGCTCCTCATATGGCGCGATTTGTCCGGTTTTTTGATCGGAAAGCAGTCCCAGGACCCCCAGAACGCCCGCCAGAATCATGATTATTTGCAGCAGAGTATCCAGCTGGCGGTCCTCCCAGAAAATCTCCCTGAAGGCGCCATAAACCTGGCCAGTGGCTGGCTGGTTAATCCCCGGCAGAATGAAAATCAGCAGCAGCGCACCGGCAATAAAAAGCATCGTCCAGGCCAACGGTCGGGGGATCATGCGGCGCGCATCCAGGTTTTCTTCGCCGGTCAGGTTGATCGCGAACACGAACAACACCGTCACCAGGCCTGCTCCTACACTTAACTCGATGACGGCAATCTCTGGTGCACCCAATAAATACATTTCCAATGCGACCAATGCGCTGGCGCCTGCCAACCACAGAGCAGAAACCAGCAACCGGGTTGCCCGGACAGCCTGGATTGCACAAACCAGCGTTACCGCCGCAATCAGACCATGAACCATGATTCACCTCCACTGAGGATTTAGTGTCAGCTGCTCTACAATTATTAAGTAATGAAAGCAGTAAGGTTGATGATGAAGAAAAGTCTCCATCCAACATCGTTTAGGGGATACTGTCCTACCAGCTTAATCTTAGCCATGATTGTGCATATTTTCACATGATAGTTCTCCTGAACCATCAGGCTAACTATCACGAGTATTTATTACAATCTTTTCAATAATCATGACAGGACTTGTAATTTATAACGCAGTGCGTTATGATAAGTAAAATGGTCCCGTTTTATCCAATATTGGAGGTGTTTTAATGACCAACGACCCGAAAACCGACGAAACCACTGAGAAAAACCCGTATTCAGCCTTTTTCCAACTCTCGCGAAAGGTGCTGCTGGCCGGCATTGGTGCTGCAGTCCTGGCTCAAGAGGAAATCGAAAACTTCGTGAACCGGATGGTGGAGCGCGGAGAGATTGCCGAGATCGACGCCCGGCAGCTGGCGCGGGAGATCATGGATCGGCGCGAAAAGATGATGCGCCAGTGGCGCAGCGGGGCCGAACCTGCCCGCCCGCCGGCAGCGACCAAGGCCGATATTGACGCACTGACCGCGAAAATTGCCGAACTCAACCGCAAGATTGACAACCTCAACAAAAAACAAAAATCCGGCGAGTGACAGCCGCGCATGCCAACCATCAAGCGCTACACCAACCGAAAACTTTACGACGTCGATGCGCGGCGCTACGTCACCCTGCATGAGATCGGAACGATGGTGCGCGGGGGTGACGAGGTGCTGGTGGTGGATTATGCCACTGGCGCCGACCTGACCAATGCCACCCTGCTGCAAATGTTGTTCGACGAGGAAAAACGCGCCGGGGGTTTGTTACCCCTGGCGCTGCTAACCCGCTTGGTCAACCGCGGCAGCCGCGGATTGAGCGCTTTACTGGACCCATCGGGCGGGTTCGACGGAGAGATCCGACGCCGCGCCGGGTTGCTGGTAACGCTTGGTCAACTGACGGCGGACGAAGCCGACCGGTTATGCGAGCTGCTGCTCGACCCGGTACTGACCCAAATGGAATCTTCGCCCGGGGACTCGGAGCTGCCCGCCAGCAATGGAGACGTTCAATCCTTGCTGGCAGAGTTGGAACGGCTGGAAAAACGCATCGAACAGTTGGACAAGGGTTAGGGGTAGGTCAAAGTACCCACCCGTGTTCTGGAAAACCCAAGGTTTCCAACCACGCGTAGCGGCACGGGGATTTTCACACGACAGCGGAGAAATCCCCGGTAACCCTGTGCCCTGGGTGTATCCTTGTAAGCAGGCAGGGGCACGGGAAAAAACTCCCGTGCCCCTGCCTGCGTTCGATTACGCCATGCGGTCTGCCTGGTATAAGAAAGCCCACGGATTTTGTTTTATTCTTCGATCTTGAAGATCGACCCGCCGCTGCGCCCCTCGACCTCCGGGAAGTAGTAGGTGTAAGCCCGCGCCGGCAGTACACGATACTCGCCTGCCTGCAACGGCTGCAGTTTGTAAGTCAGGGTGTAAGTCCCGGCCGGCAAGTAATTGGCTACCCATTGAATATGGTCAGCAGAAATCGCCGGCGAACCAAACCACCACCAGCCCCAGCCGTTCGCGAAGGGATCGAGTGCATCGACTTCAGGGACAAGTGGTTGTTCCGCCACCCAGGCAGAGGTGTTTAGCCGTAAATTAATTATTTCAGCTCCAGCCGGAATGGCATCTTCAACCACCACGTAGTACAGGTCTGTCGGTGCTGTGACCGTCACCCGCCCGATCACCACCGGATTGGAAGTATTGAGATTGACCGAATCAACGGCCGGGCAATCTTGCGGTCGGCAATTTGCCCCTGCCAGAATATACTCACGGCTGACCGCCAACCCGCGCTCCAACGGCTGCACCTGCTCGACTGGTTGACCGACTTCGAGATAAGCCCGGTAGTACAACCGCCCGGTGCCTTCTGAATGGATAAAGCGCAGTGCATTGCCTGTATCGGGGTTCAGACTATTTAGAGAGCTGCTGGCACGTACCACGCTCCAATTTTTGTCGCCAGCGCTGCCAGAGGCCAACGGGCTGCCGTTCAAGGTCGCTGAAAAATCGAAGCTGCCTTTTAATTCGCTGGTCGCGTGCAGGTAGCGCGTCAGCGCCAGCATCACCCAGGCAGAATCGTAGCTGGAGCTCCAGCCGCCAGACACCTGCCGGTGGAATGTCAGATAGCGCACCGCATCCGCCAGCAGCGGCGAAGCGGGATCTTTCCCAGCCAGTGCAAACACCACCACCGCGGTGCTGAAATTGGGTGTCGTAAAATTCTGCCAGTTTACCTCTGTATCTTGCCAATTCACACCGGTGGCTGAGCGGACCGCCATCCCTGCCAAATCCGAATAGATCGTTTTTGCCCCGTCCTGTCCCCGGCTGTCGAGGGTCAGCGCCAGCATGGCTTTTGCCCACGGGCTCATCCGTTCACGCTGCTCATTCAAGGCTGCTGACTCACCCCCTGTATAACCAGAGCGATCCAGCGCATAGAAAGCCAGCGCCAGGCGGTCCAGTTCCCAGTTTTCGAGCGAGTCTCGGACCGGGTAAAGGCCAGCAGCAATATTGTTTCGGGTCGATTGCTGCACGCCGGATGGCAGCATAAACCCGGCTTCATCCGCCAAAACCAGCGAGAGCAAGGCATAGCTGGATAAATAAAGGTCGCTCTTGCTGCCCTTGACCCAGCCAAACCCGCCGTCGCTATTCTGCAGGCGCGGCAGTCGTTCCAAATCCTGGCGCACAGCCTGCTGTAAGCGCGCCGTTAAATCAGGCGTTCCCGCCCCGCTCTCTTTGACCAGGTTGTAGGTTGCCAGATTTGCCAGCAGGTGAGAAATCACCGGCTCGGTCAGATTAACCGGATAACTTTCCAACGCATCCAGCCCGCCTAACACCGTGCCTGCCAGGGTGCTGCTCATTTCGATCCGCAGTTCCCCACCGGTTGGTTCGTAAGAGCGGGGCAGACTGACCACTTCCAGATTCTCCCCGGCTTCCGTCATCAAGCCGCTGGTGGCGAAGGTCTGCGGACTAACATAATGCAGAATCGGCAGCGAACCGGATTGCGGCGTGGAGGAATCCTGCAAGGTGCCGCTGCGGGCACTGAAAACCAGATCAGCTGTTCCGGCATCCTGGGCACGCACCCACCAGTTGACTCGCTGTCGACCGCCCGGTGCGACTCGAACCGCCTGAGTTGCGACAGATGCATCATCCAGGGTCAATCCTACTGCCTGCAGTTCCACGGTCACGTCCAGGGATTGCGAAGTATTGTTGTTGACTACCGCGGCCAGCTGCACCCGATCGCCGGCGACCAAAAAACGCGGGGTAACCGGCCGAATGATCAAATCCTTGGTGACCAGCAGTTCAGTAGCACCCTCTCCAACGCGCGTATCGCGCGTCAAGCCGCGCACCGTAGCAACCCAGGTCGTCAAATTATCCGGCAGGGGGAATTCGATCGACGCCCGGCCGGTTGTATCCGTTTCGAAGGCGCCGCTCCAGTAAGCCGTATCCTGGAAATCTCGCCGGAGGTCCGCCACCTGAGCTTGATCGCCTCCACCACCGCCTCCACCCAACCCCGGTTCAATGGTCGATATCCTGCCGGTGTAGGCAGCCAGAGCGGTGCTGGTCCAAACACCCAGCGGCTGCGCTCCATAAAAGGCTGAAACAATATCCGGCGCATTGGGATCCACCAGGGCAAAGATGGCTTTATCTACTACCGCAATCGAGAATTCTCCCTGTACCGGTTTGCCGGCCGAATCATTGACCTGGACTTCGAAGCGGGCGATTTGCCCTGGCTCCAGGGTCGCCTCCTGGGCTGTCAGGCGAACATCGAGAAGCAGTGCTTCAGCATCCACTTTCAGGTCAAGAATCCCCATGCGGAAATCCGGCTTACTGACCTCTGATTGACCCAGCAGCAGCACCGAGACATACACATTCGGCGCGTCTTCCGGGAGAATGTCAAGATTGAAGGTCGAACTTGACCCCTGAATTTTCACCACCTGCGATCGCAGCACACCGTGCCGCTCGACGGTCACCAAAGCCAACGCGCCTTGCGGGAAGGAATTGGGGATAAAGATCTGGGCGATATCGCCTGCCTGATAGGACTCCTGGTCGCTCTGCAGGCGGATATGCTGATCCGGCAGATTGGGCCACGGCACGCTGCCGGTCCCACCAGCCCAGACCATCACCTGTGTGAGTGCCTGCCCGCCGCGGACATCCAATCGGAAGGCGCCGGGAGTTGCCACGGTGAATTCGATGCGCGCCTGTCCATTAGCATCGGTGGTCAAGTTGACGCTGCCAACTTCAGTCAATTGTTCCTTGAAGGTCGTCTCGCCGGTCTGGAGGTTGCTCCAATCCTGTACCCATTCCACGCGCTGGAAAACGGCGCCCAATTTTTTGCCGCCCACCGGCGCTGCCTGCCAGTCACTGGTTTGGATGGTAAAACCGATCGTTTCGCCCGCCTGGGCCAGCCAGGATTCAGGCCGGATGCCAATGGTAAAGTCATCCGGATGCACCCGGGTGGAGCCGCGCCGCGAGACCGTTTGACCGCTCTCGTCCACCAGCTCAGCCTGCAAGATTAAAGTATGCCCAGCAACCGGGTCCACCAGGTCTGCCAGCTCCGCGGGAGTAAACGTCAGCTCGAGAGCGCCATCCGACCCGGTCTGGCCTTCACCGCCGGTCAAGTAACTGCCCATGAAGTATTCCGGGCTGCCGTACCAGGTCGGATTCATCCAGCTGGTATCCACCAGCCCGGTCGAATAACCGCCCGGGATCAAGAAATAATCTTTCTGGACATACAAAGACCAGCGTACGGTCACCTGACTGGCAGCACCGCCAAAGTAGTAACTGGCTTGCACCAGCGCCTCAAGATCCTCGCCGCTGCGGAAATCGGGTTTGGCAAAATCCACCTGGACATCGATCTCGGGCTTGCGATACTCGGCCACCTGAAGATTAAGCCAGACATTCTGATCTGCAAGCTGGATGGTGTACGTCCCTGGGACAGCGTCTTCCGGCAGGTCAAATTCTCCGTTGACCGTCCCGTACGGCGAAAGCTCAAGCGTAATCGTGTCAATCAAGGCGGATTGACCGGTTGCCGCATCGTAACCGCCCATCAGCTTGAACTCCGCATTTTCCAGGGTAGCTGGAGTGTATCGGGCATCGCCAACAGCACGCAGCACGCCGCGGAAATAAATGGTCTGACCAGGCTGATAAATGGGGCGATCGGAGTAGAGATAAGCCTGCAAATCCGGTTGATAAACCTGGCTGGAGACGCCCATCTGCCATGGCGAGATGCCGCCTGTCCAGGTTGATATGCCAATGCCAAATTCTCTTGTATCCGGACTACCTGCGATAACCACCATTCCCGGGTAGGTTTCGCGGTCTTTGGGGATGGCAATGCGGCTGATGCCGTCGGCATCCGTCGTGCTGCTGCCAATCGGCTTCTCACGGGAAGTATAAATCTCAACCCGGATGTTCGCCGCAGGTTCACCGGTGCGCAGGTCGGTTACCCAGATAAGGGCTTCCTCCTGGGATTCTTTAATGGTGACCTGCAACGGGCTAACCACCAGCGAGAAATTCTGGTCGGTGGAATATCGGGAGGTAATTTCCGGCGACCCAACCCGGTACAAATAAAGACCGCCAGTGAGCGTCTCTTCTCGGGGCGTCAGGTCAATCTCAATCCCTTGCGTGGTGTTAGACGGCAAGGTCAGCACCTGGTCCCATTGCTCAACGGACGAAAAAGCTTCCACATCCAGAGTATAGTAAAAGACATCCAGGAACTGTTGCATGGTCAGCGAGACCCGCGCCAGGTTTAATGTGTTGAGGTTGACAGCGTACGCCGGCAGGACGGTGTCACCTGGAAGGGTGAACAGCGTCCGGTTGCTGGAAAGCAGCATGGGAATTTGCAGTGTTGGTTCCGAATTGGCAACCCGGAAATTGGCGGTGTAGGGATTGCCAAGCGTGCTGCCCCAGCGGTCCTGTAAATCTCCGCCCAGTGTCAGGCGGTAACTGGTGGCTTCAACGAACGATCCGGATAAATACAGGGCTTTGCGGTCACCGGAAGGCATTATCCTTAAATTCCCGGGAATTGGTTCCAGCTGCACCAGCTCGGACAAATTTTGACCTTCTGCCAGCGGCGCGTTGAAATTGACAATGATCGACCCGAGACCGGTATAAACTGTCAACGATTCACCCTGCGCCGGATCGGTGGAGCTGACCGAGAATTCTCCGACCGTATGGTACTCGATGTTCGTCGAGATGAGCAATTCCGTCCCGCCGCGCGACCGGGCACGGTTAGAAAGTTGCAGCAGGTAACTGTTTCCCCTCCTTAACAACCCGGATGGAGAAAAAGTGGCGACCGAGTCGCGCTCAGCCCAGGTAAATACCCCGGAAATCACGTTTCCAACCGCATCGCGCAGCCGGAAATTCGACTCTACACTGGCGGTATCCATCGGCTGGTTGAACGTCAGAGTAAAACCCTCATCCAGCAGGAGGGTGGCTGAAGTTAGCGGCGCGACCATCAGCAGCGCCGGGGGTGCAGTCGTAAATTCCCAATCCATGGCGCCGCTATCATCCAGCGCAGCACCGGATAAGCTGGTCAGGTCGGGATTCAAGTGCACACGGTATTGAACGCCGCCGCCCAGGGCCGGGTCGGCTTCGAAGATATAAGTGCTGGTATTCAACCAGCTCCCAGCGCCGTCCACTTGCGGCTCGAGAGTGAAGGCGGCCGGGGCATTTCCCTCGCCCAGAGGTGCCACCGGTTGGTTAAAGGAGACGCTCACCGTAGAGGACGGATTGGCTGCTGCTGTCCCCGGTTTGGGAAGAATTTCGGTGACCTGCAGCGCGCCCGGGGTTTGGAAGTTAAAACTGGCAGCACGCAGCAGGCCCTGACCGGCCGAACTGCGGGCAGTATCCGCCACAGTGACGGTCAACCGGGTCTCTGGCGGCAAAATTTGATCTGGAACAAAACTGACGGTGCTGTCATTTTCCCACTCGAAGCGGCCAGGCAGCGCTGGATCGACCTTTACGGCGCCTTCAACCGACTCGCGGTCCATGGGCTGGTCGAAGGTGAGGGTCACTGCGCCTTGCAGCGGCAGCATTCCGGAGGCCAACGGCGAGGTTTCAACCACCACGGGCGGCAGTAGTTCAACTTTAACGGACTTGGGTCCAGCAGTCGCCGTGGACGAGTATGGACCGGGCGTCGGGGTTGGCATAAATGGCAGGTTGCACGCCAAAGTGACCGCCATCAGGATCGAAAAGCCTGTCAGTAGTTTGCGTGAACGTCCGTGCACGCCTTGGGTAGGTTTCATCGCCTGAACTCCTTTGCGCGAGTCACAATTGTTGACCCGCGTCATCGCCATTTAGTATTTAACCACACTTTACAATAGACGTGTAAGTTCATGCGGGAGATCCCGAAGTTGACCGCATTCGTCTGGATGATTTAGCCAGTTAACGGTATACTCTCGCCCGATTGAGAGATCATACCCTGACCAACCAGCAGACCTATGTTCGAGAAAATTGACGCGATCGATAGCAAAATCTCAAAAATAATCCGGATGGACCACGGCGACTCGCCCTGGTGGAAACTGGTTACCTTTTTTGCGCATTCCGGCGACTCCTGGTTCTGGTTGGCCGGTTTACTGGCTGCTTTGGTACTTTTTCCAACGCGCCGCAGCCTGGCAGCCTTTGTAATTGCCGCCATTCTCGGGATTGCGGCGGTGGTCATGGTGGTCAAATTTACGGTTCGCCGCAGCCGGCCTCCCGGGGAGTGGGGAACGGTGTACCGCAACACCGATCCGCATTCGTTTCCATCCGGGCACGCAGCCCGCGCCAGTATGCTGGCGGTCATCGCGGTGCTCAGCGGACCGGTCTGGATTGCAGTTTTGATGGTGGTATGGGCGCTCCTGGTCAGCCTGTCGCGGGTATTGACCGGCATGCATTATTTTTCGGATATCGTCGCGGGGATTTTACTGGGAATCGCTGCCGGTCAGTTTGTAGTATTGATCAGACCGTTGTTAATGACTTTCCTTCCAACCGTGTTTTAACGGATCGGCGTCAGCCCTTCGATAAGCTCACTCACAGAGTGCCCTATGGGCAGGGAACGGAGCATTCGTTGGCTGAGACCGTCGAAGCCTATGCGTCTCCGTTGGCTGAGCTTGTCGAAGCCCGGACTAGATTATCGGTAAAGGCGGGTCTGAAAGCAGGTATTCCTTGCCAGACCGCCAAACATTTACACGGAATCCTCGGGCAGCAGGATCAGGCCCTACCTTTCCTACTAAAAAGCGACGCGTAATACGCGCCTCTCCTTTCCTGAAGTTACCTCAACAGCGGCATGTGGATGTGCGAGGTCAAAGACGGCATGATAGGCCAGCATTCGGCCATCATATCCGGCAGGAGGGCCATTAACCCAAAGCGCGCTGCGCCCAGGTAAAGGATTTCCAGGATCAAATCCCGGTAGGAAATCCCCTGCGCCCTGGCAATCACGCACAGGTCGCTGAAATCCGGTGTTAAACCTGGCAAGGTGTTGATCTCAATCAGGCATGGAAGGCCTTGATGATCCAGGCGGATGTCGACCCGTGAAATATCCAGCGCACCGATTGCCAGGTGCCCGCGAATTGCTAGATCGGACAGTTCCGCGGAGAATTTGGCATTCACCCGGGCCGGACAGGCAAAATCAGGGATACCGGCTTCGCCAAAATTGAGCTTTTTAGCAGCGTGACCATAAACCCCGGGCGTGACCGAGTCCTGGCTGACCACCTCCAGCACCGGAAAACGGTGAAAACCTGTTTTTTTGATAAGAAAAGTCTGTCAGCTTCCCATCTTTTATATTCCCGCTGGCAGTTAGCGCTTGCGCGTCGAGGTTTGCGCTCACACCCTGTCGCAGGAATCCGCTTTGCTTGACCTTGGCTAGGGTCTGACCTGGACGGTCGGTAACCCGCTGCAATTAATGAGTCGCTTTCGTTGACGAAAAGTTGCGCCTGGGGTATGCTTAATTCCGGGAGTGGTTGAGTTCCGGTGGGCTCCCCGGTCTTCAAAACCGGTGGCGGGCCGCGTTGCGGGCCGCGGTGGGTTCGACTCCCATCCATTCCCGCCTTAATGTTGATTGCACGGCACAGGAACCTAAGATGGATGATACCGGCATGACCTTAGAGCGTGCGCAAGCGGCAGTGCGAAGAATTATGGCCGTTGAGGACACCACGCTTGGCAATGAACGACAAAATTATCTGGTGCGCTACCGCGGAAGGCTTTATTCAGAGGATTCAGCCGCAGCCTACGATCAGTTGGCTGAATCGGTCAAACCGCTTGGCCTGACGCCCATGTTCCGCATGGACGATGGCCGCCACAGCGTGCTGATGGTGACCGGGGTGAAAAGACCCAGCCCGTCCAACCCACGCGTCAACCTGATTTTCTTCATATTAACACTGATCTCCGTCTGGTTTACCGGCGGCATCATGAGTGTCGAGACGCTTTCGAACAACTGGTGGGATAACATCCTTCAGTTCGTGATCAAAGGTTGGCCGTTTACCCTCAGCATGATTGCCATCTTAGGCGCACATGAGTTTGGTCATTACCTGGCTGGACGGTACCACAAAGTTCAGGTCACCCTGCCTTATTTTTTGCCGCTGCCCTTCCCTTTCAGCCCGTTTGGCACCCTGGGGGCTTTCATAAATATGAAGGAAATGCCGCGTAACCGGCGCATTCTGCTGGACATCGGCATCGCCGGTCCGTTGGCAGGACTGGTGGTTGCTATCCCGGTACTGCTGATCGGGCTCTCCATGTCCCACCTCCAGCAGCTGCCGGTTGCAGCGGCGGTGAGCGGTCTTGGCCAAACTCAACTGGAAGGCAATTCGATCCTTTATCTTCTGGCAAAATTCAGCATTTTCGGCCAGTGGCTTCCTGAGCCCGCCAGCATGGGCGGGGTCTCACCGGTCATGTACTGGTTGCGTTATTTTTTCACCGGCCAGCCTTTGCCCTACGGTGGGCTGGATGTCTCGCTCGACCCGGTGGCCTGGGCAGGCTGGGGCGGCATTTTGATCACAGCGCTGAATTTGATCCCGGCCGGACAGCTGGACGGCGGTCATATGGTTTACACCTTAATTGGCAAAACCGGCGCTCGGCGGCTGCTGCCTTTCATTCTGGCTGCACTGGTGGTGCTGGGATTCGTCTGGACAGGTTGGTGGCTGTGGGCTGCTCTGATCTTCCTGCTAGGCCGGGTTTACGCCGAACCGCTGGACACCATCACTCAATTAGACGGGCGGCGCAGAGCGCTGGCGATCCTGGCTTTGGTCATCTTCCTGCTGGTGTTTACGCCAGTCCCGCTGGCGTATATGTTGTAATGGAACTGCCGTCGAGCGTGCAGTACCCACCCAGCGCCGCGACGGTCAGGCAAACGTGCGCTGGTAGCACGCCAAGCCAGTCCCCTACCTGGAGACCGCTAAATTCGGTTGTTGGCATGACGATAATGCCGTGTTCCTGTGACAGCCGCGCCATGCGAGCATTTGCCAGCGGCGCTGACCAGGATCCACTGCCATCCAGCCTGACGATATAGCCGTAGTGTGGTCGGCCTTCGTCGACAATGACATCTTTGGACAAATGCACCGCTCCGCCGTAAACCACCACCTCATTGCGCTCCGGGTGCAGCGCGACCACCGGAACCGCCAGCACGGCAGCCACTTGCTGCGGGGTGCAAACCCCCAGCCGCAGCATCTGCCCGTCGTAAAACACAAAATTACCCGGCCGGATTTCATCCACCTTGCCGAGGTCGGAACACACGGTGCAGCCAGGGGTATCGCCGACCGAAACCTCCAGCAGGCCGTACCCTCCCGCCCATAGATCCGACTGTAGATCAGTCATGCGGTTGACGCTGGACTGGTAGCGCTGGCAAATTTCTTCGCGTGATGCAGCGGTGTAGGTATGCCCGGCATGGGTCAGCAGCCCGCGCAGCCGGGTAACATCGCTCCGTTGGATGCCATCGGCCAATCTGGCAACTTCAGCAGGTTGATCCCAGGCCAGGCCGGTACGCCCGCTGCCGCTGTCAATTTTGATCCAGACATCCACCACCGCTTCTAGCTGCTCCTGCAGGAACTGAACGCTTTTTGCGGACTCCACCAGCAACCCCAGACTCACCCGCTTGGACAGCGCGTTCAAGGTGCGCAGCTGACGCACATTGACTGGAAACGCAATGGTGATGTCGTTCCAGCCGTGATCCGCAAAATAGACCGCCATATCCACCGAAGATACGGTGATGGCAGTCACGCCCGCCTCGCGAAACCACTCGCCCACCGCGGCCGACTGGTGAGTTTTAAAATGCGGTCGGAAACGCACCCCCTGTTGTCGCGCCTTTTCCGCCATGAAAGCAATATTGTGCCGGGCAATTTCAGTATTTACCAAAAGCGTTGGGCGTTCCAGCTCATCCAGCAGGGCCATGGTTTCCTCGGATTGGATACGGAGATTGGGAAGCTGCCGCAAGTATAATACGCATATGAACAACGTGGAGCTTGCCCAAACCTTCGAAAAAATTGCCGATTTGCTTGAAATCAAAGGCGAAGTGATTTATGTCACGTTGGCTTACCGCCGCGCCGCTGAAAGCCTGCGCACCCTCGGTCAGGAAGCCGATGTTTACCGCACCTCCCAGCCCTTGACCAGCATTCCGGGAGTTGGCAAGGCCATCTCCGAGAAAATAACTGAGCTGCTGGACACCGGAAAGCTCGGCTTTTTGGAAAAACTTGAGGCTGAAGTGCCGGTCTCATTATTGGAGATTCTGGAAGTACCGGATGTGGGACCAAAAAAGGTAGCCCTGTTTTGGAAACAGGCCGGTATTACCTCGTTGAACGAGTTGGAAATGGCAGCGCAGGAACGGCAGCTGCGCAGCCTGCCGGGAATGGGGGAGAAATCCGAGCAGCGTATTCTGGAGGGGATTGCCGCACTGCGCCGCCGCTCACACCGCATGACGTTGGGCGTCGCCCGTCCGATTGGGCTGCGCTGGATCGAATGGCTGCGGGCGCAGCCGTGTGTTCAGCAAGCTGAATTTGCCGGCAGCTTACGGCGC
Source organism: uncultured Anaerolineaceae bacterium (assembly GCA_937863605.1). GTDB lineage: Bacteria > Chloroflexota > Anaerolineae > Anaerolineales > Anaerolineaceae > Bellilinea. The sequence continues at coordinate 3,657 of CALMGN010000207.1, read as the reverse complement.
TGGCGGTCCACCATCGGCGACCTGGACCTGGTAGCCGCTTGCGAGGACTCCACAGCCCTGATGGCAGCGTTCACCAGTCACCCCGAGGTCGATCGCGTGCTTGGACAGGGCGGGAATAAATCCAGCATCGAATTAAAAAGCGGACTCAAGTTGCAGCTGTGGATTCAACCTGCCGCCAACTTTGGCAGCCTGCTGCAGTTCGTCAGCGGGTCGAAAGAGCATAATGTACACCTGCGCGAGCTGGCGTTGAAACAGGGATGGTCGCTCTCAGAACGCGGTTTGACTGGTACGGACGGGGAATTGGTCAGCTACCCGGAGGAGGAATTGCTTTACCAGGCGCTTGGCCTGCCCTGGATCGCCCCTGAACTGCGCGAAGACCGTGGTGAAATTCAGGCAGGCCAGGTTGGTAAGCTGCCGGTGCTGCTTCAGACCGCAGCCTTAAAGGCTGAACTGCACAGCCACACCACCTGGAGCGATGGGGTCAGTTCGATCCGTGAGATGGCACAGGCCGCCCGCCTACGCGGGCTGAACGTGTTGGCCATTACCGACCACAGCGCCTCGCTCGGCATTGCAGGCGGGTTGACTGCCGCAGATCTGCTCAAGCAGCGCGTTGAGATCGACCAGGTGCAAAAAGAAATGGGCAGCGAAATTCTTCTGCTGCAAGGCGCAGAGGTGGAGATTAAAGCGGACGGTACGCTGGATTACCCGGATGAAGTTCTGGCCCGGTTGGACATCGGAATTGCCTCGCTGCACGTCAGCCTGCGCCAGCCGCGTAATGAAATCACCGAGCGGTTGCTCAAGGCGATGCGCAACCCGCAGGTCGACATCATCGGCCACCCTACCGGCCGGCTGCTGCCGAATCGCGAAGGCGCTGACCTGGATATGGACGCCGTGCTGCAGACGGCTAAAGAGCACGGTCTGGCGCTGGAAATCAATGCCAACCCGGCCCGTCTTGACCTGGACGAGGTCTATGCCCGGCGTGCCGCTGAAATGGGCATTCCTCTCTCGATCAACACCGACGCCCACTCGCCCAGGGACCTGGATCTGCGCGAGTACGGGGTGTCCGTTGCCCGCCGCGCATGGGTGGAACCCGAGGCCGTGATCAACACCTGGCCAGCCGAAAAAATTACGGCCTGGCTGAAAAGCCGCGGCCGTATTTGAGGTCATCCGACATGCCGTTTGGCAGGATTACGGAGCAGGCATGGCAGCGATGAATACCCGGTTGTCGTAGGCCATGACCAGGTTTCGCCCGGCGGTGACTGTCAGCGCGGTCGGGGCTGAATCCGGCAGGGGGTTATCCCCATTGGTCATCGGCTGCAGCCGGCGCACAAAGTTCAAAGACATGCTGAACTGGTAAACCGCACGCCCGGATGCATCCAGGTAATACAGGGACGGCTCGGGTGGCTGGGTGGCTAAAACCTGGGTGAACTGCGCATTCATCGAGACCATTTCCTGCGGCGTTTGGCCGGCGGTACTCACCCGGTATGGATAAGGATCGGTGCAGCGTGTGGGGGTCACTTCGACGTTGCTGTAGGTGCACAGGATCATGTGACCGTCCTGGTTAAGCACAAACAAGTCGTCCAGATAAACTGCCAGATCAATTGCGCTTGACAGATTGGGAACAATATTATCGAAGAACAGACGCGGTTTGTTGCTGAAGTCCAGCCCAAACCCTTCAAAACGCCAGACGGCATTTCCGCCGGTATCAAGAATACTCAGTACATTGGATTGATAAGCCACCGCTTGAATTTTGCCCCAACCGGCGTCAGGGGGCGGCAGTGTCACGGCGGTGGTCTTTCCGGTGTTGAGCGAGCAGTAAAGTAAATTGCCCGATGCGTCCACCGCCATTGTAACGGCATCGAAGGCATTGCCGGACGGTGCCAGAACAAAATCCACCAGCGGGCCAATGATCAGGCTGCCAACCATACCGGGGCCGCAGGTGAATTGCGGGTCAAGTTGGTAGCCCGGCCGGGTAAAGACCATGCGCAGTACGCGCCCGTTGGCGCTGTCGAGCAGGTAAAGGTCTTCGGTCGGGGCGCTCCAGATCTGGGTGATGCGCACACCGCGGTCAAAATCGGCGGACAGTGCTGGATGGAGCTCAAAGCGAGAAATCCCGTCCATAGCGTCGATGGCGCTGCCAATTTGGGTTTTAAGAAACTTTGACTCGTCTGTAATCCCGTACTCTTCAGCTTTCTTGACCCAGTCGAGCGCCGCTTCATAATTGACGCGCTGCAGCACCGGATCGGTCTGAATTTGCGCCTGGGCAACCGATTCGCGCGACTGCGCCATAAAGACGTCACGCTGCTCGCCGCGCCCGTTTTGAATATAGACAGTGGTAGCCACCGCGACGATTATTAATGGCACGGCAACCGCAATGAAAATCAATACACCGGGTGAGATACTGGGGAGTTTATCCGCTTGACCGGGGACAACCCGGGCGATTATTACCGAAAATAACGCCCCAATCTTTTGCTTGATGGCGCGCCAGCCGCGCAAACCACTGGCGAGGAAGGTGCGTGTCTGACGTCCGGTTGATCTGCGGCTGGCAGCTTTTTCAGGGACGGGCTCAGCATCTACTGTTCCTGGCTGAAGCGTAAAATCGGGCTCGCCGCGGTCCGGCGACCAGGGCTCGACTGCTGGCGCAGCCGGCAAGCTGCCGGTACTGGCCGTAAAGCTTTCAAAATCGGGCTCGTACTCCGGTTCAGGCGTGGAAGGTGGTGCGGCGGCGTTGGTCGCAGACGCTGGCGGCTCGGCGGGGGATTCTGGTTTTTTACGGGAGGCAAGCAGCCCGGCAAACAAGCCGGCGACCTTTTCCCCTGAGTCGGAGATGGAGGTGCCCATCTGGGATTCGTCCTGTACCAGCGGCTCGCCCGTAAGGAAAACTGCGGCAGGTGATTCAGCCGGGGTTGGAACGGGTACTGCCGGGGCTGGTACATCCGGAACAATGCCCGGTTCCCGTACGACCGGGCTGTATGCGGTAGATTCAACTGCATGCAGACTTAAAATGGGCAAATTGCCTTTACCGCGGGCAGCTTGCAACAACAGAAAACGCAAATTGCCTGCTGTTTGTGCGGTCAACACACTGCGCAAATCACCCAGGCTTAACTGAGCGCTGCTGGCCAGGCTGCTGGTTGACCAATGGGCTGGTGGACGGGCGCAGAACAGCACCCGGTCGCCTGGGTTTAATCCGGAGCGGTAAAACCGCACCGCAGCCGTGCGGCTGGTACCCAACCCCCGGCCGGTATCTTCAGCTTCGAAATAATGCTCGACCGCGTCGCCCCCGAGGATGTAGGAGTGAGTCGGACCCGACTGCGCTATGAAGACCGTGCCGTCGTGTAAGACCAGCGCCTGGAAGAGTCCGATCGCTGTGGCACCTTCCCGGGCACGCAGATTACGCGCCAGCAGGCGGTCATTCAACTGACTGACGATCACCTTCAAGGCAAAAGTCACGGTACCCGGGGTGTTATAAAATAACACCGTTAGTTTTTCCAGGAACTCGCGCTGAGTTTCAGCCGGGAGTGCTGTACTGCCTTCAAAGGACAGGTTGAGCACCAGCCGGTCTTGCTCCCTGCCTCGGGCTGCCCGTCGGATTGGCAAACCAGTGAACAGACCCGGCATTTCTGGATCTTCGTTTCCTGCAATCAGGTTGTATTTATA
>CALMGN010000206.1 GCA_937863605.1 uncultured Anaerolineaceae bacterium | reverse complement strand
AGACCACGTGCATATCCATGTGGTTCCGCGCTGGGTCGGAGACACCAATTTCATGTCTACGCTGGCGGGCGCAAGAGTGCTGCCTGAAGCGTTGGAAGACAGTTACCGCCGCCTGCGCGTGGCGTGGGAGGCTATTTAGCCGCAGTTTAATCCGGCGTTTCGGTCGGCTGGCGGGTTTCCGTTGGTTTAGGTGTTTCCGTCACTTTGTTATCACCATCCGAATCGGGGCGTTTGGTCTCTTCAGGCTCGCGGGTTGATTCGCTTTCTTTAGGCTCCGGCGTCTTGGTTGGCACCTTTGTGGCTTCAAGCTGGTCATTGACCGAATCGGTGATTACCGGTTTATCGGAGTTTTTGCCGCTCTTGTTGGTCTCTTTGGGCTCATTGCTGCTCGAGCCGCCGGTGACCCGGACTGTCAATGCCAGGAAATAATCTTCGTCATAATGCAGGGTGGTCAGATCCACCCGCTTGCCAACCTGCGGCTCGCCAGTGATCTGGGTGAATTCCATCACCAGCACTTTGACACCGCTGACCGTCCACTCGTTATCCTGGATCGCTTCCAGGGTGCCGCTGAAGGTGAATAGCCGCAACTCAAGGCTTTCCACCTCGATACCGTCCTCACCTCGAATTTGGCCTATTACCTCGATATACGAGCCGGTCAAGGTGCGGGCTATTGCAACCTGCTCTGGTGTCAGATTAAGTTTCAACCCGGCCACCGTCCAGGTCTCGTCAGATAATACTTCCAGGCGACCAGCTACCTTGACGGACTCGGTGAGCCCTTTTTGTTCCAGCTCTTCCGCTTCAGCCACCCTGCGGCGGTCAAATTCTTCTTCCAAGTTCAGCCGGGAACCCTGATTGGTGGTCAACGCCAGCTGCGCCTGCTCCACCACCCGTTTGACCGGGTAGAGTGTTTCGCCAGGGATCGTATCAGCGGACGCGAAGCCAGTACCGAAAATTCCGGCAAACAGCAGGACGAGCGAAGATAACAACGCTCCGGCAAAGCTTAAGCGCGGGAAGAAAGATTTGGGGCGGCTCTGGCGGCGGTGAGCCTCCGCCAGAAAACGAGTACGGCTGTCAATTTGCGCCGAGGCAGGGATACGCAGCAGGCCGCCAGGCTTGCGGGCTTTCAATGCCGCCGTGAGCAGCGGACGCAATTCAGCCGCATGCTGCGGGTACTGTGCAAGGATGGTTTCAAGATCCTCGCCAGTATTCAAGCGGGCCAGGCAATTTTCAAAAAGCGAATATAGTTCCAAAAGCTGCGTCACTTACTTTAATCTCCTGTCCAGCTGCCGCCGTAAGGCTGCCAGAGCGCGGTATTGTAAAACTTTGACGGCATTCACCGTTTTGCCCATCATCTGGGCAGTTTCTTCCAGCGAAAGCTCCTGCGAGAAACGCAGAGCGATCACATGTTGTTGGTCGTCAGTCAGGTTGAGCATGGCATCGCGGACTTCCTGGTGAATCATCTTGGACTCGGTTTCACCCTCGGGTGATGGATGGTCCGACAAATGGTTATGGTTATCCAGGTTCTCTACCTTCCGCCGGTACTTCTTGCGGTAATAATCCATCACCAGGTGGTTGGCGGTACCCATGACCCACGCGCGCGCCGATAGAACTGTTTGCGCTTTCTTCTTCAGCACATCCAGCAAGCGCAGGAACACTTCAGAAGAGATATCCTCGCAGGCCTGCGGATCATCCAACCGGTACGCTACATACCGGTAAACCTGCGGGTACAGTTGGTCATGAAGTTGTGCCAACGCCTGCGGGTCAAACTGGTGAGCGCGCACCAGGAGGCCGTCGATATCCATATCCGGAGTGAGAGGAAAGCCCATCGGGTAAAAGTATAACCCAGGATGCCGGGGGAAATCCGCTGTCAAGATCGCTCCGGAAAATGGATAGGGAGGCTGTGGGATGGATCCCTCCATCCCACAGCGCTTTTACTCAAACTGACAGTCGATTATTAAGGTGCATTGAACGACTTACCGGGAAGTTAGCTGTTGTAACCAGCGCCGTCCGAACCGGAGTCATCATCGTCATCGTCATCATCGTCATCACGATCGTCGTCATGATCGCCATCACCACGATCATCATCGTCATCGTGGTCATCATCGTCCGAGCCGGATGAGCCCGAGTCTTCGTCCGAGTCTTTTGAGTCATCGCCGGAGCCGATCGATTCGTCGTCTTCAAGTTCGATCTCGTGCGCCAGGTTCGTCCCGTCACCTTGGACGTTGGCTTCAACCTTTACGATATCGCCAATTTGCGGGTCGCCTTCAATCTTCGTCGAGGAATCCACCACAAAGCTGACACCATCAACCACCCAGAGACCGGCTGCCATGGATTCCAGCACGCCAGTGACCTTGATTTCTTCTCCATCCTCGTCTTCATCCAGGTCTTCGTCCTGATCTTCGCCCTGGTCATCATCGTCACCAGTCCCAAAAGCGGGTGCAGTCATGAGCTCAATTTCACGGGCCAGATAGGTTCCATCGGCGTTCAAGGTGGCATGCACTTTGACAAAGCCGCCAACCGCCAGCATACCGGTGATTTCCGTCATGGCGTCGGTATTCACTGTCTTGCCGCCGATCACATACACCATACCTGAGATGGATTCGATGGTTCCGTAGATTTCAACTTCGCTGCCAACGGCTCCAGGCATGCTTTCTTTGAGTTCGATTTTGTCAGCGACCATCAGCCCGCCAACAATTATTCCTTTGACTTCAACCAGCGCGCCCGCGGCGATGCCGGTATCGATCACGGTATCCACCGTGACCTGTACCTGCTCACCGGAGACCGTCCAAAGACCGGCTGCCATAGTCTCAACCAGGCCATAGAATTCGAAGGTGGGAGTGGTTACCATCGAATCCAGCTTCTCGATTTTCAAGGCATAACGGGTCAGATCGGGAAGCAGCAGTGCTTTCACTTCCACGCTGTCGCCCACAACCGGAGCGCCGCTGATAATGGTCAGTGTATCAAAGCGAAAAGTCAAACCACTGACGGTATAGCTGTCCGTCTGAATGGAATCAACCGTTCCTTTCAATTCAACCACGCCTAATTTTGGCACATCCGATGAGTTGATCTGCCGGGTGAATCCAAAGGGGGATAAAAAAGCAGCCTTAGCTGATTGATTGGCATTTCCCACCAGGGCAAACACACTCACAATCACCAGGAAAGCTGCGGTGGACAACAAGAATTTTTTCGATATCTTCATCCGTACCTCCAATGTCACTATTCTTACGGTTAACAGTTAACCATAAAGTCGTTACCCGACGTTTAAAGTTACCATTCGTGTCGTAATTGTCACCCAAGTGGGTATTAAAGCGGACGATTCGAGAATATGGACGGAAATTTTAATAATTCTAAAAAAATTGTGGCAAAATATAAGATGATGAATGCAGCAACCGAATCGTTTGAAAATGGTCATTTGTGGATCCTGACAGGACCGCGCGGCTCCGGTAAGACCACCCTTTGCCGCCGCCTGGCTGCCGAAGCCCGCTCCCTGGGCTGGGATGTGGCCGGCGTCATTTCTCCAGCAGTCTACGATAACGGAGATAAAAGCGGCATTGAGGTGCTGGATCTTCGCAGCGGTGAAAGCCGCCTGTTTGCTCGCCGGCGGGTTGACCCGAATGGCACGCCCTCGCACCAGCCTGGCTGGGTATTTGATGCACTCGCCCTGGTATGGGCGAACCAGGTGTTGAGCAATGCATTACCCTGCGACATGCTGGTGGTGGATGAACTGGGTCCGCTCGAAATGGAAGCCGGACAGGGATGGACCGCTGGGCTCAAAGCGCTCGATTCGCGTGCTTACCGGGTGGCGCTGATCACCATTCGGCCAGAATTGCTGTCAGCCGCCCGCCAGCGCTGGCCGTTTGCCGGCGTGGTGGATACGGAATCACCGGAAAGCGATCTGGACCCGCTCGAGACGCAAGAAGAGCGCAGAGACCAATAAGCTGAATTGCAAGCCCTGCTTGCTTTTGATTTGCCAGGACCACATCTGTAATGACGATGTAGTTCCCGCACACCAACTATTGCGGGTTTCTCAGCTCTTAAGTTCCTGGAATCCTTTGCCAAAGATGTCGCGGGCGGGGTTGACGATCACGAAGGCGTTCGGATCGCTGGTTTGAACAATCGTCCTCAACTCCGCCACCTCGGTGATGGTGACTGCCACCATCAGGATGGTATGCGGGTGATGGGTATACAGCCCGGTGCCGGGTAGGGAGGTCACGCCACGCGCCATGCGCCCCATAATCGTCTTGCCAATCTCTTCCGGTTTATCGGTGATGATCCACACCAAAAACTGGCGGCGTTTGCGCTGTTGCGGGGAGCGTCTTCTGAGTGGAGTGGTGTCGCCTTCCACATCCATAAAATCAAACTTGGGCAGCACCTCACCGCTGGTCTGGCTCAGACGGATCGTGAACAGCGCTAAAAGGAGCATGAATCCGGTAAAAACGACTCCCGCTAAAAGGACGGTGTGGCCGCTGATCGACCCCAGGGCTGCCCGTTGTATAAAATCATCCCAGGCGAGGGCCGGGGTTGGATGCAAATAAATTTTCATGACCCAGGCCAACCCCAGGATAATATATATAAAGATATAGTTGCGCCGCAAGCGGCGTCCAATCGCCTCGAGCATGGTGATTGGAAATTCCGGGTTCAATAGCGAATCCGCCAGGCTCTCCGCCCACTCGGCGTGCGGCGAGAAGGGAGGTACCAGCATGGCAGCGAAGAAGTCGGTTTCCACCAGCCGGGCGCGCAGACTCCATAGCTCGTAGTAGCGGTAGCGGCGCGCTTCGATCCACAGAAAAAGTGTCACCAGCAAGGAAGTCAGGATAATGACGCCGTAATGATTGTCCGGGCTGGCAAGAGCGAATGAAAGCGCAGCGCCGGTGGAAATGACCGCCCAGTTGGTGGTTGCATCCAGGCGGTTGCGCCAGACGTTGCTGCGCTGAATCTCGGCGCGGTAATAATGCACCATGGCGGTGGTGAATTCAGAGGGGCGCAGTTCGTAGCCGCGGAATTTCCAGACCGGTTCTTTAGGGGGATCGTTTGGAAGGGTCATTTGCTCACCTTCAATTTAAGCCGGGTTATGATTTTATTCTATCAGTATAGCAAAGAGCGACGAATAAATTCTGGATTATGTATCTTGACAATATTTGTCCAAATAGTATAATATTAGCATGTCCTAATTAAGGTTTTAGTATATGCTAACTTCTTCAGCCGAAAATTACCTCAAAACCATTTACAACCTGCAGCAGGAATCCGGATGGGCCAACACCTCGGCCATTGCCGACCACATGGCAGTTGCCAACCCGTCGGTGACCATGATGCTCAAGCGCATGGCGGCCATGCAGCCGCCGCCGATCAGCTACACCCCGTACGAGGGTGCCCGGTTGACCCCTACCGGAGAAAAACAGGCGCTGGAAGTCATTCGCATTCACCGTCTGATGGAGACCTTCCTGGTGCGCGTG
>CALMGN010000205.1 GCA_937863605.1 uncultured Anaerolineaceae bacterium | reverse complement strand
AGATATCATAGCGGCGCAGCTTTTTAAGGCCCAGCCAACCGGCCTTGAGGCGAAAATAACGCTGGAAAAGGCTTGCATTCTTCTGGCAGACGGAAAGCAGGGTTTCAACCGCCTCGTCCGGCAAGTTGTTCCCCAGGTTACGGGCAGAGATGGGGGATGAATAACCGCGCAGTTCAACCCCCTCGGTGTACCAGTCCCGAACCCGGTGACTATAGATCTGAGCCAGGATGGTCGAGTTTTCGATATAGACCCGGTAGAGTTCCTTGTAGGCTGCAAGGCGGACATCCGCTGCGGCGTTAAAGTAGTAACCGCTCAACTCATCACGGGTAAGGGTCTTTTTTTCACCATCCACAACCAGTGAAAAGGTAAAACGGTTCGTGATCATATCGTAGAGACCAACTAGAGCGTCGATCCCGTTGATATCCTTGAGGTTGAGCAACCGCTCCTCTACCTCACTCAAGGTGTATGGCTTTAAGCGGCGGATGGATTCGAGGGCGTATTTCAGATCACCACTCTCGGCGATGAGCTGCTGTGCCGCTTCCTCCGGCAGATCCTTGAACCAGATCTCAAAAAACAAAATGCGGTTGCTGAAATTGACCAAGGATTGGCCCAGACGATCGCGCAGATTGAGGGCGGCTTTGTTCTGAGTGTCTTCCGAAAGCCACAGGTAGGAGTAGGATTGCAACCGTCTCACCATGGAGTTCACTGACTCCAACTCCTTGAGAATCTCGGCGAACTTTTGAGGAGTGATCTGCGAGGTCATCTCGCCGCGCAAACCCTCCAGCCCGGATACAGCCTGTTCCAGTTTCGAGAGAAATTCCTCCAGCGACTGGTCAAGCGGGTCGGGCAGTAAATCCTTCAGGCTCCAGCGGGTAATTGTTTCAGGGGGTTCCATGTTCTGCCATTTTCTTCGGAATCATTCGTGAATGAGAGGCAGTCTTCCGCTCCACACGGTGCATATTCGCCGCACAAGCCAGCAGAACGGTTTTGACCTGAAAAGGAGTCAACTCCGGGTGCTTGGAGCGGATCAAGGTTACGATGCCGGTGATGTGCGGGGCGGCAAAACTGTTGCCAGTGCTGGTCAGATATTGCTTGTTGTTCCAGGCTACATCGATATCGATACCGGGGGCACCAAATTCCACCGGCGGGGAAGGGTTGTAGTAAAAAGTGAAGGGGTCGTGGCCGTCGTGGGCAGCGACTGAAATTACGGATGAATACTGGGAAGGGTAACTGGGTGCAGGGATATTGTTCACCGCCGAGACAACATTGATGTTCTTAAAATAAGCCTGGTCAGCCAGATCGTGAAAAAGCGCGAAGTATTCTTCCTTGGCAGTGCTGAGGCTCAAGTTGACCACCTGCATGCCGTGCTCGATTGCCCAATCCAAACCGGCAGCAAATTGAATCGCCCGCCCGCGCATATCTTTGCCCAAGACGCGCACGCTGTAGATCTCGGCCTCCGGGGCGATCGAATGGATAATGCCGGCACACGCAGTGCCATGGCCGGCGAGGTCGCCTGGCGGATCGTCGGGCTCGTACCGAACGCTGTTTTCGGCTCCCGCATCGTATTCGACGATGATACCGCCCCGCACACTCTCGCCCAGCGCTGGGTGGTCATGTTCGACACCGCTATCCACCACGGCCACGCGGATCCCCTTACCCGTGCTGCCGCCAAAGGCCCACTCAGGGGTCAGACCGGCAATGGGACCAGTGGAGATCAATTGCTGGATAACTTCTGCAGCAAACTGTTCGGACCAGGCCGGGCGTAATGACCCTTCCGTCATGACCAGGTCCTGTGCGAGGAACGATGATATTCTGCGAATACTTTCAAAATCTGGAGACAGGCTTTACGTTCCGCTTCACCGAGTGAACTTATTTCATTAAATAAATCAGCCAGCGCCAGCAGATCAGCACTGGTCTGCCTTTCACCGGCTTGCTCCAGCACCGATAGGAGTTCGTCTGGTTGCGGTGAAACATTCGATTGCGCCAATCTTTTCAGACCCGACACTAACGCATCGTTGATTAAATCCATCCGTTGGGATTGGTCAATGGCTATGGCGGCCTGGTGGGCAAACATGGCCAATAATTCCATATCCTGAATCCCGAAGGATGTAGCGTTGACTTTGTCCAATACTTCCATGACACCCATTACGCGTTCCCCGGCCAACAAGGGGGTAGCCAGAATCGAGCTGGGAACATAACCTGTGCTTTTGGCAAAGTCCTGGTTAAAACGGGCATCCTGGCGAACATTGGAGATGGCCAAAGGCTGGCCAGTCATAACTACATAGCCCGCGATGCCTTTATCCAATGGGAACTTCATCCCGACCAGGTCACGGTTGGCAGCGCCGTAAGCCACTTTGAATTCCAGGAGCTGTTCCTTTTCATTTACCAGCAGAATCGAAGCTGCCGCGGCGTTGAAAATGCGCGCGGCAGCTTCGACAATGGATTTCAACAGGGCATCGTTCGATTGGGGTAAGATTGCTTGCCCACCGGCTTCAATGGCTGTCAATAATTGTTTCAATTGCCTGGATAGAGTATTTTCCTGTGCGCCTGTATTAGAAGTCATAGGTACCTATGTTCCACACGCATGGTTAAAGTGGATTCTCTGCAATCATATCCATTGCAGAGAATCCACTCTTATTATCCGACTCACAGGTCGTTCTATTAAGCAGCCCTGTACTCATCCTTGATCGGGTCAAAGATAATCTTCACTGTCATGGCGTGGGCAACCGCTTCATCGGCAGCAGCAGTTACCTGCGGGGTGACCCGGGCGCCTACGTTCATGGCGTGGGCAACCGCTTCATCGGGAGCAGCGGTGGATTGTGGGATCACCCGGGCACCTACGTTCATCACGTGGGCAACCGCTTCATCGGGAGCGGTGGATACGGGCGATGTGACCCGGGCGCCTACGTTCATGGCGTGGGCAACAGCCTCGTCGGCTGCGGCGGTTACCTGGGGGGTGACCCGGGCGCCTACATTCATGGCGTGAGCCACTGCCTCATCGGCTGCGGCGGATACCTGGGGGGTGACCCTAGCGCCTACATTCATGGCGTGGGCTACTGCCTCATCGGCTGCGGCGGTTACCTGGGGGGTGACCCTAGCGCCTACATTCATGGCGTGGGCTACTGCCTCATCGGCTGCGGCGGTTACCTGGGGGGTGACCCGCGCGCCTACGTTCATGGCGTGGGCAACAGCCTCATCGGCTGCGGCGGTTACCTGGGGGGTGACCCGCGCCCCTACGTTCATGGCGTGGG
>CALMGN010000204.1 GCA_937863605.1 uncultured Anaerolineaceae bacterium | reverse complement strand
TCAGGTTGGTGAACATAAAAACTGCCAGCACCACCCAGCGGTATGGGTAAAGACGAAAGGATTTTTCAGACATACACGGCTCCGAAAGAATTAATGATAGATAACCCCGAAATCAAGGTCTCGGTATGGAATTCGCTAAAGTTACGTTAGCTGCTTTCACTGAAATCAGGATAACTATAGTGCAAATCTGGCCGGGCGGTTTAAAAAGGAAACGGCAAAAGAAAATCTATATTAGAATGGACGGATCACCTGGTATATTTTCTCAACTGAAGGCTGACCATGCCTGGCATTTTGTACGCCATCATCACCGTCATCGCCTGGGGCACCTGGCTGGCGCCATCGCAGAACATTCCCTTCAAAAACCAGCAGATTAAGACCTTTTATGTGGCTGCTGCCAACCTGGCTTTGGCAACCCTGGTCTTCGGGCTGCAAGGGTTCAACGGATTGACCTGGGAGGTCTTTTGGCTACCCTTTTTGGGCGGCCTGGTCTGGGCGGTCAGCGGATACCTCGCCTTTACCGCTACTCACCACCTGGGGCTGGCGCGCGCCTTCGGCATCTGGTCGCCGTTGAATTCGATCACCGCCATGGTGTGGGGCATCGCCCTCTTTGGGGAATTCCTGCACTCTGGCAGCCTGACGATTGTTCTGCTAATCCTTGCGCTTGTGATCATCATTAGCGGGATTTTGATGATTATCTTTGCCAAAGGGTTTGGGGAGAAATCCGACCTCACACCCGCCTTGCGCTTCGGCCTGTTCAGCGCGGTCGGCGCCGGCATACTGTGGGGCAGCTATTTCATCCCCATCCGCCTATCCAATGCCAGCACCTGGGTGGCAGCCTTTCCGTTGGCGGTCGGTATTTTTATGGGAAGCGGCCTGCTGGCGGCCTTCACCCGCCAATCATTGCGGCTGAACAGCGCAGGAGATACTCTGCGGGCGCTCTCGACCGGCGTTATGTGGGGCATCGGCAACTATGCCATGTTGCTGCTGGTGGAGCAGCTCGGCGCTGGTCGCGGATACACCATTTCTCAGCTCGGGGTGGTCGTCAACAGCTTGATCGGGGTGTTCGTCTTCAAGGATCCACAGCCAAGGACCCGCGCTGCAGCTTTAACGCTGGTGGGGTGCGTGATCGCCACCCTCGGGGCGATTACGCTGGGGACATTAAAATGACCGGCTCTCTCGGAAAAATTTTCTAAAGAGGTGTGAGGTTTTTCAGGAAGCGCCCAAACCCAGCGACCTGCTCGTACCCGTAGTGGTCGCCCCGCATGTCGACCCATTCATCCGGGCCTTGCGATGGCAATTTCCTTAAATTAACAATTCCCTTTATATATTTATTTCTCGAAATAATTAAGACTGGCCCGATTTTCTCGAGCCAGTCAAATTTTCATTGCGCAAGCTGGGAAGAATCCGTAAAAGTAACCTAGAAAGCTGATCCCGGCTTCCAGACCTTCCAAACCTTGCCCGCCAGTTCTGGGCCAGGCGTGAGGGTAGGTTTGCCAGGCTGCCAGCCGGAGGGGGTTACCTCGCCTGTGGCAACGACATGCTGGAAGGCATGTACCTGCCGAATTAATTCAGCTACATTCCGGCCAACCTCAGGGGTCAATACTTCCATGCCGCGGATGATAAAATCCGGGTCAATGATGAACCTGCCGCGGATATCCACCCCGGCATCCTCATCATACACGCCGTAAACGCTGCCAACCCGCCCACCCTGGTCGGACAGCATCGGGTAAGGCACTCCGCCATCGACCATCTTGGAGAGTTCTACTTCCTGCCAGATTTTGTGTGAGAAGCGGCTGTCGGTGCTGATGGCCAGCACTTCGACGCCCATGGACTGTAATTCCTTATATTTGACGGCAACTGCCGACAATTCCGTCGGTCAGACAAAAGTGAAATCGCCAGGGTAGAAGCAAATAACAATCCATTTACCCTTGTAATCCGATAATTTGATGTTTTTGAACCCGCCGCCAATCAATGCGGTTAATTCAAAGTCGGGAGCAGGTTTGCCAACGCGAGCTTGCATTTTGGGTGCCTCCTTGTCAATAACGTAAGCGGCCGACACAGGCTTTGACGATGCAGCCAGTGGACCGGCAGTCGGCGTGACACAACTTACTTTTTCAGGCATCTATACCCTCCATTTGCTAATATCCTCCCCAGCGCAATAGGATTATTCGGTTGCCAAATCTTTTTTGAATACATGGCGTGATGCATGCCATCAAAATCGGTCGACTGGCTTTCACTTCTGAAGCAGCAACCAAATATGTTCCATATACTTTATTATAACGAGTTTTTGTAATATATTTTATGTGTAAAAATTAATTTAATTCAACAAGAACGCATAGTAAATCGCTGCGCCGATGTGAACGAAGGCGATCAGGAAGAGGGTTAAACCCAGCGGGATATGGATGGTATGCCATAGCGAGAACAATCGGCGGGCAGTCTGGCGCTGACGAATGACCCGGCGCAGCTGTTTCCGTTGGCGCTCCAGATCAGCAAGGTGGCGTTCTTTCGCCCGCATCGCGCCGCTGACTGTACGCTGTATTCTGCTGCGGTTCAACGCTCCAACCAGGGAAACAAAGTTCGATCTGGCTGCCGTTACTCCTCCCGGTATGGCATGGGAGGAAATCTGCATTTGGCGGGTAAATTCCCTGAATCTGCCCTATTTATTTCAAGGCCGATGCGCCGGCACGAAGAATTTTTTCTATTTCAGCCGGTGTGCCCTTCCAGGGTCCTGGTTTTTCTTGTTTGAGCGAGGTAATCACGCCGGCCCATTGACAAGCGGTCTCCGCACTGCTCGACTGGCGTATGGCAATATAAGTCGAAAAACATGTATCACCCCGGCCGGTGCGCCCGGCCAGCGACCGCGGCGTAAACGGTGCTTCATAAAATTGGCCATCGGACAAGACGGTGACCCCCGAGGATTGGGTCAGTACAATTTCCTTGGGGCCAAGGCTGGCCAGTTGACGGGCAGCAGCTTCCAGATCTGTCAGCCCGGTGACAAATTCAGCTTCAGCCCGGTCAACCTTCAAGGCGTGGACGTACTTCAATCCCTCAGCCAGCTGATCCCACGGCTCAAAGATCAAATCCTCTGCCCGCGGCATGCGCAAAAAGCCTTGAATATCCATGGCGACTGGCGACCGAGAGGCCAATGCCTTCAGGAAGTCCAGATCGACCTCGCCCGCATACAAAGGCGTCAGCATGATGACCTTTGCCTGCCAATCGGGCAGCTGTTCAAGTTGGTACTGGCCGCCAAAGCCGATTGGTTTAGTGATCCGGCGTTCCATATCGTCCGATTGGTAATAGTTGGCAATTCCGGATGTGCCTTCAGCGGGAATTGCGTACACTTCGATGCCTTCTGCTCGTAATTCTTCCAGCCGCGGGAAATCCGCTGGATGCAGCCGGGTGATGACCCCAACTTCCAATCCCAAACGGCGGACGACCACACTGCCGTAATATACCCCGCCGCCAGAGGCAATTTCCTCGACACCATCGACGATCAGCTTATCCTTGGCAAAATTGCCAATCAACAGGATGTCAAATTTTTTCATAATTATCCGTTGGCGGGTAATACCTGGATGGTGGTTTCGGAGAAATTGACAGTTACCGTCTCACCCTCGGGGTATAGGACCATCTTGGTCGGGTCGGTCTCAGCAGCCGTGACCAGCTCTCCGCCAATTTCGACTTCATACTCGATCACATTGCCAAGATAAACCGCCCGGCGGATGATCCCTGGAAACCCCCCGCCGCTCTTATAAATATCAATCATTTCCGGACGCACAATCAGCGTGATTCGTTGGCCTGGGCTAAAAGTGTTCTGCAGCCCGGAGAGGGTAATGACTTGCCCAAATATTTCAGCAGTCATCTGGTTGTGATTCTGGTTCAGTACCTTCCCGCCGATGAAATTCGCCCGACCTATAAACCCGGCCACAAACCGGCTCTTCGGATACTGGTAGATCTCGGTAGGGGTGCCAATTTGCTCGATGATGCCTTCGTTCATGACCACAATTTTGTCCGAAAGCGTCATCGCTTCGATCTGGTCGTGGGTCACATACACACTGGTGATGTTGAGCGTCTTTTGGATGCGGCGGATTTCCGTGCGCATCTCCTCGCGCAGCTTGGCGTCCAAATTAGACAGCGGCTCGTCCATCAACAGCACTTTGGGCTCCATAACGAGTGCGCGCGCCAGTGCTACCCGCTGCTGCTGCCCACCCGAGAGTTGATTAGGCGCCCGGTCACCGTAGCCATCCAGATGAACCAGATCCAACACGCGGTTTACCCGTTCGGTAATTTCCGGTCTAGGCAGATGGCGCACGTTCAACCCGTAGGCAATATTTTCATTCACATTCAGGTGCGGAAAGATAGCGTAACTCTGGAACACCATCGACATTTCACGCTTATGCGGCGGTTGCTCATTGATTTCCACGCCGTCCAGGATTATTTGCCCGGTGGTCGGGAATTCAAAACCGGCGATCATGCGCAGGGTGGTAGTTTTTCCGCAGCCTGAAGGTCCGAGCAGTGTCACCAGTTCGCCGCGTTCGATTTCCAGCGATACCTCGTTGACAGCGGTGACCTCACTAACGCCGCCTCGCGGTGGGAAAATTTTGGAAATATTTTTCAACGAAAGATACATGTTTTGATTCCTTTTACCCGGTTTGGACTATAGTCCAATGCTAAGATCAACCCCGCCCCTGCCGCGGAAGACGCGATTGGTCACCAGGCTGAGAATTCCAATAGCTGCAAGAACAAGAATAATGATCACCGTCGAATAGGCGGATGCAATACTGACCCCGCCCTGTTCCCATTCACTCAGGATCGAGGCGGCCACAATCCGCCAACGAGCACTTACCAGGAAAATAATCGCTGAGAGACTGGTCATATGGCGGGTGAAACTGAAAATCAGCCCCGAAAGCAGCGCTGGTAAAATCAGCGGCAGCGTCACCTTGCGGAAGGTGTACTGGGCGTCCGCCCCCAGAATATTAGAGGCTTCCTCAATGGACGGATCGATTTGCTGGAGAGATGCCACGCCCGCACGCACCGACGCCGGCAGACTGCGTACCATATACGCTGCCAGAATGATATAAGCGCCGCCCACCAGAGAAAAAGGGACCTCCATGAAAGACAGCGTACACGGGATTAACAAGGCAATCACCCCGGATCCGACTCGCAAGCCGCGATGACGAATCCCCAGAGTGAGCAGGATACCCGCAAAAACGAGAGCGATTGCCAACAGGGAGGGTGGAGGCTGGATCAATACCTTGATATGATCGGACAGTTGGAAAATGGCATTGCTCCAGAAACCGCGCTCCATACTGCGTGAGAGGGTGGCAATTGGAGCGGTGATGGCGCCTGCCCAATTATTGCTCATAACATATATCCCGATCACCGCTGCAATAATGACCCGGGTCCGCCCTTGCTTGGTCCCCGCCAAAATCCCGGCAAGGACAAAATACAACAGGCCGATAACCGTATAGATGGTGATCGATGGCACCTGGGCCAATCCTACTCCGGCTGCGGTTGCGAGGGCTAAAATTATCAGCCGCTCACGGGCATTCTTACCAACTACCTGAGCAAAAAATAGCGCCAGCAAGCCGTAAACCCCGATCGCCAGGGCAATGGACGGCTTGTTAAAGGTCATTACGAAGCCAATGCCAAGGATGGTTCCGGGTACCGCACCCCCCAGGTTCGAGGTGAAATCCAGGACTTCCTTCCCGCTAAAATTCTTGCGGACAACCAGCCAGGCCACGACCATGCCAAGGATGGCAGCGAACGGGGTCGCTAATGCACTCAGGAATGTGGTATCCAGAATCGCTTCCACCCCGCGAGTGACGGTCATTTGCCAGTGGCGCAGGGTTGGTGTGAAATCAACCCCCCAGGCGCTGCTGAATGAGCCGTAAATGATGGTGGCATACAGCATGATGATAAAGCCGCATATTAAATAGGCGACAATGTTGAACCCCCAGCGGATCACCGGTGATTTTTCCACCACCTGCGAACCGCTTGGTTTTCCGGTGACTGAGATATAAGCGCGGCGGTTGACATAATAGCGTTGGACTAAAAAGATCACCAGGGTAGGAATAATCAACACCAGTGAAAGGGCAGAGGCTTTCTGGTAATCGTATTCACCGATCACTGCCAGGAAAATTTGGGCTGAAAGAACGGTGCGGTTGCCAGCAATAAACAACGGGTTGCCAAGGTCCGCCAGCGATTCGACGAAAAGCAGCAAGAACGAACCTGCAATCCCGGGAATGAGCAGAGGCAGGGTGATGG
Source organism: uncultured Anaerolineaceae bacterium (assembly GCA_937863605.1). Classification (GTDB taxonomy): domain Bacteria; phylum Chloroflexota; class Anaerolineae; order Anaerolineales; family Anaerolineaceae; genus Bellilinea. Next base: position 2,273 of record CALMGN010000204.1, on the reverse strand, counting down.
TGAAAAAGATATGAAACCGGCTGGCACCCAGGCTGGCGGCAGCCTCTTCCATAGCCGGATTCAAACGCTCCAGCATGGCGCGTAAAATCAAGTATGACACCGAGAAAAAGGTAATTGTCTGGACGATGACCAACCCGTCCATACCGTAGATGTCGTTCATCCCCTGAACATAGGTAATCCCGAGCACACGGCGGGTGATGACACCGTTGCGCCCAAACAACAGGATCATAGCAAGCGAAAGGGCAAATGGCGGGGAAACCGTCGGCAGAAGCGCCAGCCAGTGGATAACCTTCTGCCCTGGAATGCGGCAACGCACCAGTGCATAAGCGAAAATAAACCCGACCAGGCTGCCGCCAGTCGCTGCGAGCAGCCCCATGGTCATCGTGTCAAAGAAGGCCCGGCGCATGCCAGGACCAAAATAATCGTCGAAGTAACGCCCAAAATAAGTCAGGTCAAATGCGCCTTCGGCATTAAAAAACCCGCCGGATATCGTTCGGAATAGGGGTACTACGACAAAAACGGTAATAAAAATTCCAGAGAACAACAGGCTCATAAAGAGCACCGGGTCTCTAGCGATTAATGAAAATTCACGGTAGCGGCGGAGTAATCCCGTGAATCTTGAGGTGGGAATGTTTACCATTGTTTCGGATTTTGCCATAGTGCGCTCTAAAAACGGTTCTGGGCGGGGAGACCCCGCCCAGAACCGACCTCAGATTAATTTATTGTTTCAGGTTATCAGCAGAGAATATTTCGTTGGTGAACTTTTCAACGAAAGCCTTCTTGTTGGTCCCTGCCCACTGGAAGTCGTAATCAATGAGCTTCACTTCCATTAGTTCAGGGTGGGAAAGCGTCACGCCCTTGACTGTCGGAGCCTGATATGCTTTGTAGACTGGTCCAAGCGCCTGAGCTTCGGGGGTCAATGCCCAGTCAAACCACAACTTGGCGGCTTGCATGTGCTTGGCGCCTTTCAAGATGCCCATGCCGCCGATTTCATAACCAGTCCCTTCAGCGGGGAAGGTCAATTTCAGCGGCAGTTTGTTATTGTCGATCTCGTTGACGATGTCATGCGAGAAGACAATGGCAACCGCAGCCTCACCCTGGCCGACAAACTTGGCCGGTGCGGCGCCGCTCTTGGTGAACTGCGAGACCTGGGCAGCATACTGCTTGATAAACTCCCAACCTGCTTCCTCGCCTTTGATCTGGAGAATAGTCGCCAGTGCCGTGTAGGAAGTCCCGGAGGACGAAGGATGCGCCACCATGATTTGACCCTTGAACTCGGGTTTTAGCAGGTCATCCCAGGAGGTTGGCGCTTCCACACCCGGGTTTGCAGCCAGCCAGTCGGTGTTGGTGGCAAAGCCCAGGGAGCCCATATAAATACCAACCCAGGTATTATCCGGATCTTTGGTCTTGGCAGGATCAACCAGATTGACAAAATTGGGTGAATCATAAGGCTCCAGGACGCCGGAACCTTTGGCCGAGATAAAGCTATCGATCGGGCCCCCCCACCAAATATCAAACTGGGGGTTATCCTTCTCGGCTAGTACACGAGCCAATGATTCTCCCGAAGACATGCGAACGTAATTGACCGTGATGCCGTACTTGGCCTCGAATTCCTGCTTCATCCCCTGGCACCACTCTTCTTGAGGGGTGCACAGCAGATTGAGCTCGGTATCTGTGACAACCGGGGTTTCTGCTGCAGGTTGGCAGGCCGCTAATATCATGACGGCTAGCAAAGCAATTACAACCCATTTGACGAAAGACTTCGAATACATGTGTCCTCCTTGCGGATTCAGTTGAGAAAAGGGAAATTGGAAATGGTTAGCGAACGTTCAATAACGGGCATTGAACAAGTACGACCAAAAATATTATAGCAAGTTAAGAAATGTAGGGGGCAAAAACAGGGTGAGAAATTTTATTTTGAGGCAAAATTGTTCTCTCCTCTCGACGATGGAAAAAACAAGATAGGATGGCCAATGGATAAATTCCGCCTGTGGTAAAATTTTTGTGCCTTTGGATGAGCTCTCTGAAGTATTTCGATCCCTTAATCTTGTACGGGCAACGAATCGACAGTATCAGCAGAAGAAAAAGGTAAAATTACAGATATGATCCTTTTGCATCATTGTGTGGAAGAATAAAATGGCCCAACTATTTCCAGGGCTCTCCGTCATCATCCCCGTCTATTATGCTGCGGACACCCTTGCTGACCTAATTGGTCAGCTAATTCCTACTCTGGAGGCATTTAACAAACCATTCGAAGTGTTGCTCGTCAATGA
>CALMGN010000203.1 GCA_937863605.1 uncultured Anaerolineaceae bacterium | reverse complement strand
CCCCGGCCGATGAGTTTATTGTAGTATTCAAGCGCGCCTTCGATATTCTGGGCGTTGAGCGCTGCCTGGGCATTGTAAAGATCACTGGCGCTCGATGGCGCAACTCCAACTGCAGTCGGGGTGACACGGAGCGGGCTGGTATCTTCCACTGGAGGGGCTGTAGGTTCTTCTTCGTCAGTCAACCAACCTGTTTTCCCGGTAGAAGCTGCATAAGGGGTCGCCTCCGGCATCAGCCCGGACTCTTCCCCTTCCAGGTCTTTCAACCATTCAGGCGGGGTTTCTACATCCACCAGCATGCCAGTAACTTTCCTTGGATGCTCTTCAGCCAGGTCTTGCAGCCATTCGGGGACTTCTTCCGGTTCGGTATCTTCCGCCAGAGTGATTGGTTCTGCCGTCGGCTCCACGGATTCGGCTGCTGGTTCACCTTCAACTGGAATCTCTGGGGCAGCCTCTAAATCACTAGCGATTTCTTCCTCGGGTAAGATTTCAACTTCAGGTTCGAGCTCCACTTCGTCCTGGAGTTCGATTTCAGCAGGGGTTTCACCCACCTCCTCAGGCACCCATTCGCCAGCCGCACGGAAAATAACCGGTTCACCAAACGACTCAACCTCTTCCTCAGCTACTTCTTCCTCGACTTCCAGGGTCTCTTTGAGCCAATCAGGCAATTCTTCATAAGTGGCGTTTGCTGTTTCAGGCTGTGCCGCCTCGATGGGCGTTGCAAATTCTTCCTCAGACCAGCTTGCTGGCTCCGTTTCCACTGCGGTCGTTTCTTCCGGTGTCAGGTCAGGGATTTCCTCTGCGGTGGCAGCTTCGGGTTCACCTTCCTCCATCGCTGATTCTGGTGCTTCGTCACCGACCGGTTCAGGTTCCAGATTCTCAACGGTTTCTTCTACGGGGGGAAGGGGTTCGATTTCCCCTTCCTCTAATTTAGATTTGATCCAATCAGGCGTCTCTTCAACCCGTTCTTCGGCTGGCACTTGAAGCGTACCTTCGTCCGCTCCCTGACGTGCTGCCAGGGCTTCCAGCCAGGCGAAGGCTGCGTCATCGTCCATTTCCGGGTTGAAGGTGTCGGCAACGCTGGATTCGCTCTCGGATTCGAAGGCGTGTTCCGTATCAGCAGGAATCGGCTCCTCTAGGGCTGGCTCACTGGTTTCATATTCTATTTCGCCAACCTCTTTATCCAGAGATTCCTTCAGCCAATCTGGCACGAATAAATCCTCGGATTCTTCTTCCATCGCGGCATATTCATCCGCAGCGATTTCACCTTGATCTTCAACTGATGGCTCAGTCTGGTCGGTTATTGAGAGATCGTCCTCGCCAAGGAGAGCTGGAGCCGACTCTGCAATCATTTCCTCTGGATGTTCGGTGAATGCACCCTCAGCGGTGAAAGGTTCAACTTTTTCGACTGGTGCAGATACTTCGTTTAAATCTTCGAATACTGGCGCAAAGGGGGCGGCTTCAAATTCGGGGGAATGGACCCGTGTTGGCTGGGTGGCGTCGGTTCCAACCGGGGCTGCTTTTTCAGCTTCGGTGAAAAAGTCTTCCACAACCGGTGATGGCTCAACAGGGATTTCAGCTGCGAATGGTTCAGTCTCTTCTTCCAGCCATTCGAAATCCTGACCTGTTTCGAAGGAGAGCGGGGTGAGGTCAGGTGATTCCATTTCCTCCGACGGGAATACAACCTCCTTGTCTTCCTCGGCTGCGGCCTCTTCTTTCGGGAGCACAATATCTAACCAATCGTCATCATCAGATGTTTCTGCGGCTGCAGCGATGGGCTCTCCAGCAGATTCATCTACTGTTGCCATTCCGGCCAACCAATCTGGAATTTCCGGGGCTTCTGACAGAAGAGAGACTGCATCCTCAGATTCAACCAATTCTTCTTCATTTGTCATCAGGGGAAGTTCTGCGCCAGCGTCAACCGCTTCAACCGTTTCTGCCGTTTCCTCCGGTGGGGTCAACTCTAAATCAGAAAGTGTGCTGGCTTTTTGTTCGGCATCGGCTAATATGCTTTCCAGCCAGGCATCATCTTCCTCGCTGGTTTGTTCCACCTTCTGTTCAGCAAGCGCTTCCAATTCTTCTACTGGGGCGATCTCCTGCAGCCATTCGGGAAGTTCACCTTCACTGGCGGCTAGCTCATCGGCGACCTCACTAATCTGTTCTTCGGCTGCCGTCTCGTCCACAACTTCACCGTTGGCAGACTGCCAACCGGCAGCGCGCATCCAGTCCGGTAATTCTTCCTCTGGAGCTTCGGATTCTCCGACAGGGGCTACTTCCTCAAGGTCGGGCTCAATCTCAATCTTGCCCCAGTCCTGTTCGGCAGCGGCTTCTTCGACCGGAGCGGCCTCAGGCGGCTGTTCCTGGGTGTCGAGGGTGGTCAACCAGTCGGGTAGGACTTCCTCTTCCTCTTTTTGTTCAAGTTGAACTCCAACCGATTGCGCCCAGTCCGGCTGGGTCTCGGCTTCCTCTTCCAGTTCGCCTTCAAATTTTTCAACCATCACCGATTCTTCGGAGGCATCTGCGCTTGATTCGGTGCCAGCCGGGAGGTGAGCCAGATACGGATCGAGGGCATAAACTCGCTGCATATAAACTTCAGCGTCTTCTGCGCGAGAGGTGCCAGGCAGCACATCGGCCAGAATCCGGTTAGCTTCGAAGCAATATGGGAGTTTTTCAACCAGGCGGCTACTTACCTCAGTAGCAGGCATTTTTTGGCCGGAGAGGAAATACATGCGCGCCAGAATGACTTCCAGGTCAACACGGTCGGGTTGTTCGACCAACGCAACGCGCGCCTCTGCAATTGCCTGCTGGTATAGATCGCCGCGCGCGTACATACGGACTAGCGCGCCGCGAGTGAGACGAATTTTAGCTGGAGCGACTCCGTCGCGGCGTCCGTACAGACGCTTCAACTCATCCTGTACCGCAGTGTTGGACGGCTGCGCTTCAAAGGCGCGCTCCATGTGGTAGATCGCGGCGTCCAGGTTGCCCTCGTCTTCCCGAATCATGCTCATGCCAATTTGGGAGATGAAATCGTCTGGCAGAGAAGAGAGGACCCTTTGCAGCACGTCGGCAGCTTCTGTGAACCGCTGCGATTCGAGATAGGCTTTACCCAGCAAGCGATAGGTCTCGATATGCTTTGGATAGAGGCGAAGGATATGACGGCAGTGGGCAACGGCTTCTTTCACCTCCCCATTGTCGATCATTGCATCAATTTCTTTGTTGTACGCGCGCAAAGAGATCGTGGCCATGGTTATTCTCCCGTCAATTAGTATGCACTAACTCGTTTGATATTGCAAGTATTTTGCCGGGAGGCCCTTAAACAAGTGAAAAAAAGCCGCATTTTCTGAGGAAAATGCGGCTGAAAGGTCAATTCAAGAGTTATTCGCCGAGGTAATCGCGCAGTTTACGACGGATGGTGGGGTGACGCAGGCGACTGAGCGCCTGGGCTTCGATCTGGCGTACCCGTTCGCGGGTGACGCCCATCTTGCGGCCAACTTCTTCAAGTGTATAGGCCTGGCCGTCGAGCAAGCCGTAGCGCAGCTGCAGGATGCGGACTTCGCGTGGAGGGAGTGAATTCAGCACTTCCTCCAGATGTTCCTTAAGCATATTGTAGGTAGCAGTGTCATCCGGCGGGGGAGCTTCGTCATCCTCGATGAAATCGCCCAACACTGAATCTTCTTCGTCATCGGTGGGGGTTTCAAGCGATAATGGCCGGCGTGCGACCTGAATCATATTTTCAACTTTTTTCGGCGGAACGTCCAAAGCTAACGCCAACTCGTCTACTGAAGGGTCGCGGCCAAGGCGTTGAGTCAACTGGTGCTGTGTGCGCAGGAGCTTATTAATCTGGTCGCCCATGTGGACCGGAACGCGAATGGTGCGCCCCTGGTCGGCGATAGCGCGCGTCACCGCCTGGCGAATCCACCAGGTGGCATAGGTGCTGAATTTATGTCCGCGGCGGTAATCAAACTTTTTGGTGGCGCGGATCAAGCCAATGTTTCCTTCCTGGATCAAGTCAAGGAAAGGAACACCGCGGCCCATATACTTTTTAGCGACACTGATGACCAATCGTGAGTTAGCGGTGATCAGATGCTCGCGGGCACCCCAGCCGTCCTCGATCAACCGGCGCAATTCGTGACGCCGGCGCACGCTGACGTTGCCGCGAGCCAGTTCCTCGCGGGCCATGCGTCCGCGTTCAATGCGCTGAGCCAGTTCGACTTCTTCTTCAGCGGACAGCAACGGTACCCGGCTGACTTCCTTCAGATATAGCCCGATCGTGTCATCCGTGTCAATGTTCTGCAAATCGTCGAACACCATCTCGCGGCTGGTTTCTTCGGATTCTTCCTCATCTTCGCCAAGACTCAGTTCATCTTCGCTGGGTTCAGGCGCCAACGATTCATCTTCCAGGTATGGAATTCCAGCGCTCATCAAGGCAGCGAAGGCTTCCTCAAGCTGCTCTACATCTTGCTCAGCTTCGGGGAAGAAGTGCAAAATATCATCGATTGTTACGTAGGTTTTTTGACGACCGAGCTCAATTAACCTTGCAATCGCAGGGTATTCTTCATCTTCATCGTCAACAACGTTTATTAAAGGGTTATCCATTCTGCTTGCCAACTGCCTTTTCTGGTAGAAGGATTTTAAAATCCTTCGAATTTTTCCGTTATCCAATTCCATTGTTCGCCTGCCTGGTCAGGTTGCCATTCCAGAATACACTTTTTACGGCTGAATTACAATACCTGTCTCAAAGCGAGAGACGAACCTTCAGAATAAACCCACACTCCGCGGGTCAAATATGATTAGACACACAAAACGAGCGGAATGGAAATTCCGCCCATAAAGCCTCACGAGTGCGATTTTACGCTCCGGAAAACGGCCGCATAACAATATACAACAATCAAAAATCAAATACAACTAGGTTGTGAAATTTCTAATGAAATACTAATGTTCCACATTATTATTGACATTTTTACGCCTTTATATACAATAGTGCTGTTCTGTACGCATCGCCCTCTTTAAATTTTAGACAGGGTGATAAATATCCCTCTTTTATATATTTTAATACCTGGAGGCACTATGGATATCTTTGGATTGTCCAGGCACGGATTGACAACTGCGTTCGAGCAGTTTGCCATGCTTGGAGTATTGCTCGTTGCATTGTTGAGCCTGGTGTATGCCTGGTTCCTGCGCGGGAGTGTGCTGAAGAAAGATAAAGGCACAGAAAAAATGCAGGAGGTATGGGATGCGATTCGAGTCGGCGCCAACGGTTACCTCCAAAGCCAGATGAAAACCATCCTTCCGGCCATGGCGATTTTGACTGTCGCACTCTTCCTGAGCGTCATCACCGGTAAACCTAGTCTGGAAGCTCAACGCGAGTTTGGCCACCTGGGTGAACAGGCAGTCGTGCTGATCGTCGCATTTGGCCGTACGATCGCTTTTCTGATGGGTGCTACGTTCTCGTTGGTCGTCGGTCAACTTGGGATGCGCATGGCCATTCAGGCCAGCGTACGGTCCGCGTCTGCTGCCCGGCGGTCATTTAATGAATCCTTATCCATTGCTTATTACGCCGGCACGATCACGGGTATGCTTACCGACGGCCTCGGCTTAATGGGTGGTACTGTTATCTTTATTATTTTCGGTCGAGCCGCTCCGGATGCACTGCTTGGATTTGGCTTTGGCGGTACCCTGCTGGCGTTGTTCATGCGTGTTGGCGGCGGTATCTATACCAAAGCAGCTGACGTTGGCGCAGATCTGGTAGGCAAGGTTGAGAAAGACATCCCCGAAGACGACCCGCGTAACGCTGCCGTGATCGCGGACCTGGTTGGTGATAATGTCGGCGACTGCGCAGGTATGGCGGCTGATATTTTCGAGAGTTACGAAGTCACTATCGTTTCGGCTTTGATCCTCGGTCTGGTGCTCTACGAAGCCACCGGGCAGATCATGTATATCGTCTATCCGTTGATCATCCGCGCGATTGGCGTGATTAGCTCAATTCTGGGGACCTTCGCGGTGCCGATCTGGGAAAAATTCCCGATCAAGTTCCTGCGGGCGCATGATGCAGAAGAGTCCATGTTCCGCTCGTACGAGGTTTCCAGCGTCAACACTGTATTTTTTGCCTTCCTGGTGGCGATCTACTACGCACACGACTGGCGCATGGGCGCTTTGACCGCTCTGGGCGTTGCCCTGGCGGTGGCTTTCAACCCGTTGACCTCTTACTTCACCGCCACTAAGCGTGCTCCAGTACAGGAAATTGTTAAATCGACAAAAACTGGCCCGGCAACCACCATCCTTTCCGGCCTCTCTGTCGGTATGGAATCCAGTGTGTGGGCTGTGGTTGTGATTGCGATTTCATTTGTCGGAGCGCTGCTGCTGTACCAGGGTGACGGTCCAACCTATGTGCTGTACGCCGTCGCCATGATCGGTATCGGCATGTTGAGCCACACCGGCAACAACGTTGCGATGGACTCCTATGGCCCAATTTCAGATAATGCTAACGGCATTGCTGAAATGGCCTGGCAGGGAATGACCGATCCGGAAACACTGCGTGCCCGCCAGATTATGGCAGACCTGGATGCGGTCGGTAATACGACTAAAGCCATTACCAAGGGTGTGGCCATTGCTTCGGCGGTTATCGCGGCGGTCAGTCTGTTTGCCTCCTACATTGCTGACGTCAACCGCGTTAAACCGGGGATGCTGGATGCCATCCGCATCTCTGATACCACCGTTTTTATTGGCTTCCTGCTGGGCGGGGCGCTGCCCTGGCTGTTCTCTTCCCTCTCCATTCGGGCAGTCTCCCGCGCTGCCAGCCAGATTGTAGAGGAAGTCCGCAAGCAATTCCGCGTACCAGGCATCATGGAAGGCACTGTCAAACCAGACTATGCCCGGGTGGTATCCATTTCCACTCGCTCTTCGCAGAAAGAACTGATCCCGCTGGCGGTGGTTTCGATTTCGTTGCCGTTGGTTGTGGGTTTGGTGTTGGGCGTTGAAGCGCTCGGCGGCTTCCTGGCTGGCGTCATTCTTTCCGGTCAACTGCTGGCGGTCTTTATGGCCAACGCCGGCGGTGCCTGGGACAATGCTAAAAAGGCAATTGAAGATGAACCGCGCGATCTGGTTGCCAACACCGGTAAAGGCTCTGAACGGCATAAAGCCGGCGTGGTGGGCGACACCGTTGGCGATCCATTGAAGGACACCGCAGGTCCGGCGCTCAACCCGATGATCAAAGTTGTCAACCTGGTTAGCTTGCTGGCAGCGCCGATCCTGGTCAATTTCACCTTGAAGAGTCCGGTGGGAATACTGGCTGTCCTTGTCCTGTTTGGCGGCTTTGTCTGGGCTGTCATCCAGAGCAAACGACCTGTCCCGGAATTAGATTAAATCCAGAGCTAGATTGAACGAAAAGGTGGTCAGGTTCTATCCTGACCACCTTTTTTATATATTTTGGCGATTGGCTGTCTGCGAAGGTTAATCAGGTTTTACGAAAAAGCTGACAGCGATAATCCCGGGTCCAGCATGCACCAGGATGGCGGGCGGCAGATTATAGATTTCAGGCCGGGGCATTCCAGTTTCCGCAGCGATTTCATCGGCAACGACATTGGCCTCATCCAAGGCGTCCCCGTGCATAATCGTCAGGCGTGCTTCGTCACCGCGCGGGCACTCGGCTGCAACCAGTTCTTTCAAGCGGGCGACCGCCCGGCGTTTAGTGCGCTGATTCTCCAACGGTTCAATGTGACCATCCGTCATTTGCAAAATCGGTTTGACCTGCAGCAGGCTGCCCATCAGCATTTTTGCACCGCCTATGCGGCCGCCTTTGTACAGGTATTCGAGCGTATCAACCACAAAATATACACGCTGGCGGCGGGCCATTTCCTTTACTTTGGCCACCAGCGTATCGGCGTCCATGCCTTCATGCACCCATTTGTGCGCCTGGAAAACAATCGACCCTAATCCGGAGCCTACGGTTCGGGTGTCAATGATGCGGATATCCCTGCCCGGGAAATCTTCAGCGCCAACAGTAGCCCCGCGCAGGGTCCCGGAGACATCGCCGGACGGCGCAAGGACAACGACAGTATTTCCGTCAGCGGTGTACTTTTCGTAGAGCGGAGCGTACATGGCAGGTGACGGCGCAGCTGTTTTGGGCAATTCAGGGGAAGCACGGAGACGTTTGATAAATGTCTCCGTGTCCATCTCATAATCATCTTTATAGGAGTCATTGCCAAAAATAACGATTTGCGGGACGTAAGGTATTCCCATTTCAACTGCCAGGGAAGGTGGGATGCTCGATATCGTATCTGCAATTAGTGTGATCATTCAATAATTCCCTTCGATTGAATTAATTGGATTAAAAATATGTAAAACGACACCATATAAAAGTTCATTATATATTAAGGAAAGAAACTTGATCGGTTTGAATCCGTTTGTTTAGAACCTAAAAGCCAGGGAAAAAAGGGGTGTTAACTTAATCGATAAATCCCAGTGATCGTGCTGAAGGCAGACCTCCGGCCGATTCAGCAGTCATGATCGCATTCAAAATAGCCCTTGCGACCACCTCGGGTGCAAAAGCTGCCACGATATTGACATCTATCGTCCGTTGGTTAGTCGCCAGCGAAAAGATCGTATCGCCGTCCAACATGGTATGAGCTGGCCGGATGGTTTGTGCCAGGCCGTTGTGAGCCGTCTGAGCGACTTTGTTGACCGCATCTTTGCTCAATTTCGCATTGGTTGCCACAACCCCGATCACAGTATTGTGCACAGTAGCAAAATGGAGAATGCTGCGGCCTTTAAAAGTGCGCATAATCGACAAAGTGTCGGCCAGGGTGCCTTTACTGTCTAACACGCCAGCAATCAAACGGTTGGTTGACGGATTCAGAATATCTCCGAAGGCATTGACGGCGATCAACGCACCGATGACAACCCCGCCGCCGAGATCAAGGCTGGCAGTGCCAATCCCGCCCTTCATCGCCCGCTTCATGCCGAAAATTTTTCCGATAGCAGCGCCCGTGCCAGCGCCGACATTTCCCTGATCCACCATCGGCGAAACTGCGTTCTGACAGGCGCGGTAACCCATGGCTGCATCCGGCCGCACCCTGGCGTCGCCAACTTCCAGATCAAACAAAATCGCAGCGGGGACGATGGGGACGTGGGCAACCCGGACGTCGAAACCGATTTTTCGTTCCTCGAGGTAGCGCATGACGCCGGTGGCTGCGTCCAGGCCAAAGGCTGAGCCGCCCGCCAGTGTGACTGCGTGCACTTTTTCAACCAGGTGCATGGGACGCAGCAAGTCGGTCTCACGGGTGCCGGGAGCGCCGCCGCGTTGGTCAACGCCGGCAGTGGCGCCGCTTTCACACAGCACGACTGAGCAGCCTGTGAGGGCATTAAGGTCTTGTTCGTGCCCTACTTTAATTCCGGGCACATCGGTAATCGATCCTGGAAAAAGCTGCATGGTTCGTAGGTTGTTTAAAGAGTTCTCTGTTATGATTCTTCCATTATAACCGGAGGATTCCTCTGCCGGGGAGATTTGGAATCCTTTTTATGCGAGGACAGGGTAGAACAATGAATGATGATGGTACTAACAACAACAATTCACCGCTGGCAATCATTATTTTTGGTGCCACTGGCGATTTAACCCACCGCAAGCTCATTCCAGCAATTTATGAATTGACAGAAGCCGGCAAACTACCTGAAGAAACCTATATCATCGGGTTTGCCCGCCGTGATTGGACGGACGAAGCGCTGCGCGAAGCTTTTAAAAGCGGAATTGAGGAATTTGCTGCCCCGAAGCCGCCATTAAACGATGCCATAACCAAGGTGCTGCAAAATTCTTTTTATTTGCGCTCCACTTTTGAGGATCCGGACGGCTACAAACGCCTGTGCGACAAGTTGGAGTCGATGCAGGTTAAAAACATTCTGTATTATCTGGCAACCCCACCGGATGAGTATGCCACCATTATTGCTCAGTTGGGCACGGCAGGTATCAACCGGCAGCCGCGCGGCTGGACGCGCATCATTATCGAGAAACCATTTGGCCGCGATCTTGAATCAGCTATAGCTCTGGACGCGGAAGTGCATAAAGTGTTTGCTGAAAACCAGGTGTACCGCATTGATCACTACCTTGGCAAGGAAACCGTGCAAAATATTCTGGTGTTTCGCTTTGCCAATGCCATCTTTGAGCCGTTATGGGACCGCCGCTACGTGGACCACGTTCAAATTAACGTAGCAGAAACTGTGGGTGTTGGAACCCGCGCCGGGTATTACGACAACTCTGGCGTGATCAGGGACATGTTCCAGAACCACTTGCTCCAGTTGGTCACATTGACCGCCATGGAAGCCCCGTTCGGTTTTAATGCCGATGCTGTCCGCGATGAAAAAGTAAAGGTGCTGAAAGCATTGCGGCCCATTCGCGGTCAGGATGCGATAACCAATACTTTCCGGGCGCAATATGTCTCGGGGTTGATGGGCGAAAAACGTGTTTCGGGGTACAAGGACGAAGAGGGTGTCCCGGTCGATTCGGTGACAGAAACTTTACTGGCAGTCCGCATGTACGTCGATAACTGGCGCTGGGCAGGTGTGCCATTCTTTGTCCGCTCTGCCAAGCGCATGCCAAACCGCATGACCCAAATATTAATACGCTTCCGGCAGGCGCCGTTATCACTATTCAACTGGACCAACCTGGCGGGCGACGCCCCCAATACGCTGATATTAACCTTACAACCGAACGAAGGTATTCGGTTGGAGTTTGGCGCCAAAGCACCGGGACCGGTCAACCAGATTTTGCCGGTGAATATGGAATTTGATTACGATGAAACCTTTGGCAGCGAACCGCCAGATGCCTATGAACGCCTTTTACTCGACTGCATCATGGGAGACGCTACCTTATTCACCCGCGCGGACGAGGTGCGCAGTCAATGGTCCTACGTGACTGATATTCTGGATGGATGGGAAGCTAACCCCATTCGCAACATGCCGGTATATGAATCAGGCACCTGGGGTCCGCCTGGCCTGGATGAATTTATCCAGCAGAACGGCCTTTCCTGGCGCTGATTGGCTCACTTAACGGGATAAACCGGGTTTCAAGTAGTTTCACGATGGCAGCTGCGTGCCGCAATTTGGGCAGCGCGCAGTACGAGACGTGGAAACGAATCCGCATTTTGGGCAAGCTACCGGCTGAACCCTCCCTAAGGGAGCCCCGCAGGCAATGCAACTGGGCTCGCCAACCAGGTTTGGCGTGTCGCAGTAGTCGCAAATCAGCCGCCGCAGCCGTTCAGATAGTTCGTGGCCGGCTTTAAGCGACCGCGCAGTCTGATCAATCACCCTCCAGACCTCATCGGTCAGTTGGACGTATTCGATGTCCTGAGCCAGGTCATCCATGCGGCTAAGTAACGAAAACGGGTTTCGCAGGGCTGCCAGGGCGGTCATCCCCAGACTGGCTGCTACGCCCAGCCAGGCTTGTTTGCCGACCTGAACCGAAACGCCGTCTTCGACGGTTTGCATCAGAATGCCCAGCGCGGTTTGTCCGCCAGATTCCGCCCCCTGTCGGCTCGCAATTTGGACGCCAAGTTGTTGTCCGTTGCCAACTTGTTGAACGCGCAAATTTCCGCGGTTGAAATGGGCAACCAGGCTTTGGGCAAAATCGGCAGGAGAAACTTTTCCGTGATAAATGCGTTGGTCCATAGTCGGTTATAATCGTTGGCGAGGTTTCACTTTATGAAAAAATCCAGAGTACAAATGCGCAATCGATTCGCGCAAATCTTAGTTTATTCTATCATTATTACGAGTCTTCTCGCTTTGGGGTTGCTAACACGAGGGACTCGCCCGGTTAACGCGCAAATCCCGACCGGTTCGATCGCTACGGTTACAGGTACTCCCCTCGGGGTGATGGCGACCGTCAAAGCCGGGTTGAACGAAGCTACCGTCAATGTGCGGTCTGGACCGCACGCCTTGTATTATCCAAAAATTGGCGTGTTGATGGAAGGACAAACCGTACCTGCGCTGGGCAGGTCGAGCGGCTCGGATTGGATTTTGGTAAGCTATGCCGGCGTCCCAAGCGGGCAAGGTTGGGTTTTTAGCAAGTATGTCGATCTTTCACCGGGTAATCTGCCTGTGGTGCAGCCGCCCTCCAGCCCAACTCCTGAAGTGACCCAGACCATCGATCCAACCCTGGCAGCCCAGTTTATCATCACCGCGGCGCCCACACGGCTGCCTACTTTTACGCCGCCTCCACCGCTGACCGTGCCAACTTTTGCAGCCTCAGGCAGCGGACAGGTGCTCTCGGGCGTACCGATGGGATTGGTGATCCTGGTCCTGTTCAGCGTTGGAATCTTGCTGGGAATCTTCTCGTTTATCCAAAGACGCTAAGCAATTTACTCACGAAATGCCTGGGAATTATTCGGGGTTTTTGAAGAAATCGGCAAACCCCTTAAAGCAGTTTGCACTTAACCGGTGGCCGACGGCTGCTTCACAGAAGATGACCTCGGCACCCCATTGCTCCATCCAGGAGGCAGTTTGCTGCGCTTTTGCAATGGGGACGGTCTTGTCCTGGTTGCCATGCGCGACAAATACCTGCTTATCGGTTAGCTGACCGGGGGGTATAAAATCTGACGTGTCCGCGGGTAAAAAACCGGAAAGCAAAGCTGCCCGGTGAACTTCATGCGGGAAGAGCAGCGTGTAAGCTGCAGCGATCACAGAACCCTGGCTAAAACCAATGACATTGACTGAGGACTCAGCGAGGTGGAATGATTTTTTCCAGTTCTCGAAGGCTTCATGCAAGCGGATCGTCACCTCTTGAAATTCTGCAAACGAGGCGGTCATACCTTGTTTTGAGGCGATCCATTTGTAGCCTCCATCGTCAGCCAGGTTTGGCGCGCGCGGTGAAAAAATCCAGGCGTTGCGGGGCAGGTTGCGGGTGAAAACCGTCATTGAATTTTCGTCACCGGTAAGGCCGTGCAGCGTTAGAAAAATCCTGCCATTGCCCGGCGCCAATGGACGGCGGACCCGCACAATCCAATCGTTTAGCAGCAGGATCTGGGCATCACTGTTCTCGGTTGCGTTCAACGATCCACTCCATGATTCCTAGAATTAAGATAATTAAACCGACGGGTACAAGCCCGATCAAGATGCACAATATGCCGAGAAGGGCAGCACCGCCGCCGTATATCCAATAGATCAAAATGCCGCCGACTGCGAACAGCAAGATCAAACCGCCGGTGATGAGCCGGCGCATGGTCTGGCGGGAATAGCGGCGCAGGTCTGACATAGCCGGGGTGCCTTAGTCTTCGAGCAGCTTGCTCGGCGGTTGCGGGTTTTGAAACTGCCGCCCGAGTTTATGCCGCCAGGAAAGAGACTGCCGAATCTCCTGGAGATGGCTTTCCACTGCTGTGATGCCAACCTGTATCAACTCGTGTGGATCGCCTGGATCCAAATACCCAAATTTCATCACATCCGGCCGAATGACGACATCCGGTTGTTCGATCTGAAGCCTCAATTCGGTGATCATCCGGCTGGTGACGTCCATCGAATCGGCAAAAATACGGATTGCCTGACTGATGCGCATATTTACAATGCGGCTGAGGATGGGTTTTGGGATTCTTGTGTCGAGAGGCAGGCTGATTTCCGGGATTTCCCGCCATTGCTCAGGCACCGGGCTCAAACACACAGCCACAATGGGCAGCTTTGGCGCCAGCCAGCGAGCCACCGCGACAGGCACCGGGTCAAGAATCCCGCCGTCAACCAGCTCGGCTTTGCCCATTTTTACCGGTGGGAAGACGCCGGGGATGCTGGATGTGGCAACGACTGCATCGATTACCAGGCCGCGGTTCAGGATAAACTCCTGCTTGGTGATAATGTCAACGGCAGTAGCCGCAAACGGAATTTCCAAATCCGCAAAAGTTTTATCTTTTAAGAAGGGGGCAAGCAGCTTTACCAGACCAGACAACCCTAAAAGCGATGGGCCGTCCTGGTCGCGGCGTGAAAAGAAATTGCGGCCGCTCAACACCGTAAGCGCATCCAAGATTTCCGCTTCCTTTGCGCCAGATGCAATTACAGCACCCACCACGCCACC
The DNA here is from genome assembly GCA_937863605.1 of uncultured Anaerolineaceae bacterium. Taxonomy (GTDB): domain Bacteria; phylum Chloroflexota; class Anaerolineae; order Anaerolineales; family Anaerolineaceae; genus Bellilinea. Next base: position 1,232 of record CALMGN010000203.1, on the reverse strand, counting down.
GGCACTGGTTCCAGCAATGGCCTTGATTTTGTATCCTTCCTTCATTAATCGGAAAATGACACCCAGGTGGGCAACTCCTTTGATCCCGCCTCCACCGAGGGCAAGTGCTATTTCCTCCATGCTGTAGCCTCCATGAAAAAGGTAACCTTGAAAAAATTCTTAGCCAGTTAATAAAGTTTTTAAAGCAGTTTCCAGTGCAAAAACATCATCTTGACTGTTATAGGCTTGCAGTGAGAACCTGATAAGTTTTCGGCCGTTCCATTCGATTAGCGGGACCTCAATTTTGTATTCATCATACAATTTTATCTTGAGGTCCTGAATATCTACGTAGGAAGGCAGTTGAACGGTTCCCATTTGCCGATACCATTGCGGCGAATCGGGATAGAGGGCTTCCAATCCGGTGATGGCGTTGATGCGCTGACGGAGATCGGATGCCAGGATATGGCAGCGTTCACGCACCGCGGGCCAATTGTGCGCCGCCTGGAAGTCAATGGCATCCGGGACAGCCAAAAAAGCGGAGATATCACGCGTCCCGGTCCATTGCTGCCAATCAACGAATTGAGATGGACCGGGCGAATCGCTTTGCCAGCCCCACGAGACGATCAGCGGCTGGACCAGATGCTGCACTTCTGGTCGGGCGTAAAGAAAAGCCGCACCTTTAGGTGCGCATAGCCATTTGTGCAAGTTTCCAGTGTAGAAGTCAGCTCCTACCGTGTCCAGTGCCAGATCCATTTGCCCGGGGACGTGTGCACCGTCAATGACGGTCAGAATGCCTTGCTGGCGAGCCCGGCGGCAAATTTCTTCCACCGGAAAGATCAGCGCTGTTGGCGAGGTGATGTGGCTTAAGAAAATCACGCGGGTATTGGCGGTGACTGATTTCCAAAATTCATGCACCCATTGGTCAGCAGTATTGACTGGCAGGGTTACCGGGTGGTTGATATACTTGAAACTGGATTGCTGAGAGAGGTACTTCCAGGTACGGTCTAAAGCGCCATATTCATGATCGCTGGCAAGGACTTCGTCGCCCGGACCAAGGGCGAGGCTGCGGGAAATAATGTTAACCCCCAGGGTCGCGTTGGTCACAAAGACCAGATTGTCCCGGCTGGTACCCAGGAGTTTGGCCAGCCTGGCGCGAGCGGCATTGAGCAGGTCGTCACAGCGCCGCCCTAAAAATTCGACCGGTTGGCGTTCCAGCTCACGCTGCCACCGCTGGTAACTCTCGAAAACAGGCC
>CALMGN010000202.1 GCA_937863605.1 uncultured Anaerolineaceae bacterium | reverse complement strand
CGGCGTGGCAGTAGCCTGCGGGTAAGGGGTGCGGGTTGGCAGCGCAGCGGAATCAATCGCATAGACCACCAGGTCCGAGAAGCTGACGGTCACCGAGGTGTTTCCACTGGCGCGGGCAAACAACCCGATCAATCCGCTGGCATACAGCGGCTCGCGCGTGCGGAATACTTCCACCCCCTCGACGTAGAAGCGCATCTCAGCGCCAGACATCCACGCCCCCAAACGCAGCGTCACCGGCGACCCCGGCAGAATGAACGGACTTCCGACCCAGTCTTCGACCAGCGAAGCGTGGAAATCGCGCACGCGCTCCAGGCGGGTGCGTCCATCGCAGGTGATCACCCAGCGGTAGCCGTAACCCTCGCCGCCGGAACGAAAAAACAGCCCGTAGGAATCCGTGCCGCGGCACAGACTCGGGCTGGCAGTGAGTTCCAGGTAAAAATCGTTCAATTCCGGCGCATCGCGCAAACTGACCAGGTAACCCTCTTTGGCAGAAACCGCCAGGGTGAAGCGCTCCTTGCCGTAACTGGCGCTGCCGGCGGCGGTGCGAAAGGTCGCCCACTGGCCGTCACTGCTAAAGTTGTCTCGCAGCAGTTCCGCTCCCAGCGCCAAAGCAGGCGTAGCGGTCGGCAGAATGATCTCCGTCGGGCGCATGGTAGCGGTCGGCGTAGCCGGGAACCAGTCAATGGTCGGCGTGAGCGTCGCGCCTGGCAGGCTGGTTGGTGAAATCAGGGGCGTTTCTTCCACCGCGGCTGCAGACGTGCAGGCAGAAGCCCCCACCCCCAGTAAGAGCATGCCAAAGATCAAAAAAACAATTTTCACTTTAGTACTTCTACCACCTGATCGCGTTCGGGTCCAACCGAGACCCGCCTGACCGGCACACCGCAGTATTCCTCGATGCGGCGGACATAAGCGCGCGCCTGGGTTGGCAAATCCTGCCAGCGGCGCACCGCGGTAATGTCCGCTTCCCAACCGGCTAATTCTTCGTAAACCGGTTCAAATGGTGCCAGATTTGCCGGACCCATCGGCAGGTCCTGGTAAGCCGCATCGCCTGATTTATAACCAACTGACAGCCGCAGCGTGGTCAGCCCACTGAGGACATCCATTTTCGTCATCATTAATTCGGTCACGCCGTTGACGCGAAGCGCATATCGCAGCAGCACGCCGTCCAACCAGCCGACCCGACGCGGACGCCCGGTGGTAGTACCGAATTCGTCCCAGGGGTTTTTACCGGTGCCGCGCAACCGCTCGGCGGTTTTGCCAAATACCTCGGTCGGGAACGGACCGCTGCCGACCCGCGTCTGGAAAGCCTTGGTCACCCCTACCACCCGGTCAACCGGGGTAATACCGATCCCCAGGCCGGTGAAAACGGCTGTCGCAACGGCTGATGAGCTGGTCACATACGGATAAGTGCCGTGATCGATGTCGAGCAGGGTACCTTGCGCGCCTTCAGCCAGCACCCGCTGACCGTTTTGCAGCGCCTGATGAATCAGCAGGCCGGTATCGCAGATGTATGGGATCAGATGGTGGGCGCAGTTGGTGTATTCGCGGGCCACAGCGCGCGGGTCAAGCGGATCGGCGTGATACTGGTCCACCAGGATCTGGTTGACCTCCTCGACGTGCGACTGCACCTTCTTCATAAAAGTCACCGGGTTGAGCATCTCTTCCATGCGCAAGCCGTTGCGAGAGGTCTTGCCGGTGTAAGCCGGGCCAATTCCGCGCCCGGTGGTCCCCAGGTTACCCGAACCGCGAGCAACTTCCTGGGCCAGGTCCATGGCACGGTGCGCCGGGGTGATCAAGTGGGCTGCAAAGGAGATGCGCAGCCGGTCAGGTCCGACCTGGACGCCGGCGTTTTGCAGCATTTCCAACTCGCTAAGGAAGTTGGAGGGGTTGATCACCATGCCGTTGCCCATCACCCCCATAGTATGCGGGTGAATAATGCCGGAAGGGATCAGGTGCAGTTTAAAGGTGTGGTTGCCAACGTTGACGGTATGCCCGGCATTGTCACCGCCGTTAAAGCGTGCAACAATATCCGCCTGGGCTGCCAGCAGATCGACAATCCGTCCTTTGCCCTCATCCCCCCACTGTGTGCCAATGACGATATCAAGAGGCATAGGAACCTCCCCTGATGTTGTTGGAATGATCGAAGATACTTGTACGCATGTTAAATGATTATACAACCCGGACGGGTTAGTTTTAAACAACTTTGCGCCTCCGAGTGATAACTAGAGGGAAAATAAGGATGGATGTCATGCCATTTTCGGCTGTGGAAAGCCGGTAAAACCAGCCGGCGCCCAGCATCCAACTGCCTAAAATAAAGTGATGATATAATCCTTGCGAAGGTAGGCTGCATGAACAAATCACGCTGGATGCTCATCGGACTGTTAAGCCTTATATCGCTGACAGCGCTGCTGCTGACGGGACCGGTCAAGGCCAGCCCGCAGGCACAGGCATTCTACAATACACCGACCCCGAACGCAGAAGGCCGAATTTTTTATAAAGTCAAGGCTGGCGACACCTGCATCAGCGTCTCGCTGCTCAATAATATTTCACTAGACCAGCTGCGCACCCTCAACGATTTGAACGAAGCCTGCGTTCTTAACCCGGATCAGAACCTGTTGATCGCCACGGTTGCGCCTCAAGCCACCTTATCCGGCCCGGCGCCTACCGAAACCTCCGCGCTGCCCTCGCCAACCCCTTTCAAAGGCAACGGCCAGGTTTGCGTGATCCTGTTCGACGATGTCAACGGCAACGCAGTGGCTGAAGATGGTGAAAGTGCCATCACTGGCGGGGCTATCAGCATCACCGACCGGCTGGGGCGGGTCTCCCTCTCCGGGCTGTCCAGCGCCTCTTTCGAAGAGCCAGCCTGTTTTCCCGAGATGCCCGAAGGCGATTACAACATCAGCGTGGCGGTGCCGGAGGGCTACAATCCCACCACCCGCATGAATTATGCGCTGGCGCTCAAAGCCGGCGACAACTCCACCCTGGATTTCGGCGCCCAGCTCAACTCGCGGGCGCTGGCATTACCGGTTGCCGAGGGCGGTCGCTCCCCATTGATGGGCATTCTTGGCGTCGCGGTGGTCCTGGCAGGCATCGGGCTGGGGATTTATGCCCGCGTCAACTCGCGCCGCTAAAGCTATCGGGCGGTGCTTCGACAAGCTCACTCACACACCGTCCCAGCGTCCTTCCGGGAGAGTGCCCTGCGGGCAGCAGCTGGAAGCCGTGGCGTGTATTTAGTACCATGCCTTGCACATAGGGTGCGCTTCAGCGCACCATCAATAGCCTGGTATTGCCAAGTCAGCGTTACCAGGCAATATGTGAGGCAAAGACTTCATTTGCCAAAGCAATCCAATGATTTACACAACAAAGCCAGGCGCGCTGGATGAACCCGGGTTATCCATTAATAATATTTGGTGCGCTGAAGCGCACCCTATGCTGTTTTTGTAGGGGCGCGCAGTGCGCGCCCCTAGAGGATTTAACCCGCAGGGTCAGCGCAATATCAGTGGCAAATAGGTAGCCGGGAATGAAGGGCACACCTCCAACCCGGACTGGTAGACATTCAAATAGCCGTAGCCATAGGTGTAATTCCCCTGACCGCTAGCAGGCGCGCCGCACGACCCAGGCGGCGGGACATCCGTGCCGTTTTGCAACAATTGAAAGGTCATGTCAATCTGACCAATCAGCCCGGGGTTGCAGGACCAGAGCAGCGCCACCGCTCCCGAGGCATGCGGGGCCGACATGGAGGTACCCGAATAAT
>CALMGN010000201.1 GCA_937863605.1 uncultured Anaerolineaceae bacterium | reverse complement strand
TGGTGTGGGTTGGGTTGGGATTTTTAGCTGGAATTATTGTCTTGCGTATGATTGGCAGAAAGTAAGCCGTCGCGCAATCAGGCTAATTGCGTGTTAATTCGGCTAATTTTTCGCGCAAAACCTCATTGGTTGGTTCAACCAGAATACTGCCGTCCGGAAAGATAATCGTGGGCACTGACCGGAAACCATGGTTGACTTCTTCGACGTATTTGCGCGCATCTGGATCCTTATCAATATCGATCCATTCATAGGAAATTTCCATTTCATCGAGAATTCTGCGGGCGCGGCGTGAGTCGAAGCACCAGGTGGTTCCATACATGATGATGGCGGCGGCTGGATCAGTCAAAACTGTCTCCTTTGATCTGCTCTAGTGCCCAGTCAGCTAATAGACGCGCTTGAGCAATCAGGTCAATCTGAGTGGGCAGCTGGTATTCCGGGGTTACCCTGGTCAACAGGTTGCCAGCGATTTCTTTTATTTCTGTTGGCGTAGATTCCATGGCTTGCAGGCGGGTGAGCAGTGCATAAGCGCTGGGGTCGAAACTGGTTTCCGCGGTAGCAGTGAATAACGCCCGGACAGCCATGCCGGCAGCCCGGCGGGCGCAAACCCGCGCCATCCCCTCGTTGGCATTTTTTCGGGCGGTTTCGGCCCGGTTTAATTCATTTTCAATCGCTTGTTGGGTAGCGGGGTCAAACATCATGGAATGACCTAATTGTAGCTTGAACTTTAGTTCAGTCGTAAATAGAAACAATCTCGAGGTCACCCCTCGAGATTGTTTCTATTGCATGGATCGAAAACTATGCCCAGCCTTGTTTCTTGACGAAATCGGTAATGACTGGGATGGTGACGTATTCGCCGCGGTTGGCCTTGACTGCGTAGAGGATGACGATAATCAACCATACGAATGGCCAGATGCAGCTAACAACGGGGATAAAGGCCAAAATGGTGCCCACAACCGCCAGGAGGACGCCAAGCACCAGCGCCTGCATGTAGTGAGCTTTCAGGAAGGGGCGGTTCTTCTTATCTTCCATCAGCAGAATGATGACGGGGACCAGGGGGGTAAGTAAATATGATAGCATTGCCCAGAGCCGATCGTCGCTGCTGACTTCTTCGGTTGGGGGTGTCGGGGTTTGGAATTCTGACATGGGATATCTCCTTGGGGGCTGAGGATGAATCAATAAGCGTATTGTATAGCAAATCATGGCTAAATACTACTAATTATTTCGATGAATATTCTCAATTTCGTTTTTTTAAGCGAAGATTTATTCTGATACTTTGATAACCAAGGCTGCATCGCCGGGCGTGAATGTGTTAAAATCGTGCCGATGAAGAATGTACGCACCGTCTTTATGGGTTCACCCGAATTTGCCCGGACAACCTTACAGGCTTTGATTGGAGTGGTCAACCTGGTCGGGGTTGTGACGCAGCCAGACCGGCCAGCCGGTCGCGGCAAGGTGCTAACCGCTCCACCGGTGAAGTTGCTGGCGGCCGCTGCCGGCATTCCGATTATGCAGCCTGAGCGCTTGCGCCGCCCGGAGGCTTTTGACCAGTTGGCAGCCTGGCAGCCTGAATTGATCGTGGTGGCGGCTTTCGGACAGATTCTACGTCAAAATGTGCTTGATCTGCCAAAATTCGGATGCATCAATGTGCATGCCTCGCTGCTGCCACGATGGCGTGGGGCAGCGCCTATCCAAGCCGCGCTGCTGCATGGCGATCTCCAGACTGGCGTCACCATCATGAAAATGGATGCCGGGATCGATACGGGTGACATGCTTGCCCGACGGGTTGTGGATATTAATGAGCAGGATAATACCGCCAGCCTGACTGGACGGTTGGCAACTGCCGGGGCAGAACTGCTGCTGGCTACATTGCCTCCTTATTTGGAAGGGAAGATCCAGCCAATGCCACAGGACCATGACCAGGCGACCTATGCGCCGATGATCAAGAAGGAAAATGGCTTATTAGATTTTTCAGAGCGTGCAGAGGTGCTGGTCTGCAAAGTGCGCGCTTACAATCCCTGGCCAGGGACATTTTTCCAATGGGAAGGGCAGCCGCTCAAGGTACTGAAAGCCAGTAGTCAGGTCGAGACCGGTCTAAAACCTGCTCAGCGTGGGACGGTGAACGGCTTACCCGCCGTTGGGACAGCTGATGGCGCATTGATTTTAGTGGAAGTGCAGCCGGCCGGGAAAAAAACCATGCCGGGGGCGGTGTTCCTGAACGGCGCGCGCCGCTGGTTGGACAATGGCACGGGAGTTGGCTGAGCCCTCCTTATGAGCGATTTGAAGTTATTAATTTTTGGAGCTGGCGCGATTGGGACTTATATTGGCGCAAGCCTGCTCAACAGCGGCCAAAAGGTGGTGTTCTTTGAGCGGCCTGAATCTGCTGCAATCCTTACAGCCAACGGCTTACGCTTGATTATCGGTGAACAAACGATGCGCTTTGAACAACCGGGGATTAAAACGGATTTGCAAGAGGCACTCTCGGCTGGTCCGTTCGACGCCGCCCTGGTTGCAGTCAAGTCTTACGATACTCCCGCACTGGCTCAGCAACTGGCGCTGTACAAAGATCAACTACCACCCATTTTATGCATGCAAAACGGAGTGGAAAACGAAACTGTCCTGGGTGAAACGCTTGGTGCGCAGAATATCATCGCCGGGACGCTCACCAGTGCCATTGGCAAGCCGGCCACCGGTACAGCGGTGCTGGAGCGGCTGCGCGGCATCGGTATTGCCAGCGGCCATGCGGTCAGTGAACGGCTGGTGGAAGGATTTACTCAGGCCGGACTCAACGCGCGGCTGTACGCCAACGGCGACAGTATGAAATGGTCAAAGCTGCTTACCAATTTATTGGCAAATGCCTCATCCGCCATTCTGGACATGCTGCCAGCCGAAATCTACGCCCACCCGGGGTTATTCAGGATGGAATCGAGCCAGGTGCGGGAAGCCCTGGCCGTGATGGATAAGTTGAATCTTGGCGTGGTTGATTTGCCCGGGACGCCGGTGCGCCTGCTGGCGCTGCTGATGCAGCGTTTTCCGGCTGCCATTGGGCAACCGCTGGCGGTACGTTTTCTAGGGCGCGGTCGCGGCAATAAAATGCCGTCCTTTCACATTGACCTGCATGCAGGGAATCAACGGTCGGAGGTTGGGTACCTAAACGGCGCGGTTGTGCGGTTTGGTGAACGACTGGGGGTTCCCACGCCGGTTAATCGTATCCTGACGGATACGCTGCAGCGCCTGGCTGCCGGTGAAATCCCGATCGATACCTACCAGAAAGTTCCCGAAAAATTTCTTGAAGTCTTAAAATGATTTTATAAAATTCGTGTAGTCATAGAGGAATACATGACGATCCCATCCTGGGTGTTTGACAGCGTTTTTTACCAGATATTCCCCGACCGGTTTGCCAATGGCGACCTGTCAAACGACCCGCCCAATAAACAAGCCTGGGGCTCTCCGCCCGATTTCGTCCATTTTCAAGGCGGCGACCTGGCTGGCATCCAGCAAAAACTAGATTATCTGAGCGATCTGGGCGTCAATGCCATTTATCTGAACCCGATCTTTCTCTCGCCTTCGACGCACCGCTATAACACGGTGGATTATTACAAAATCGATCCAAAATTAGGCACAATGCGCGATTTTCATGCATTCCTTGCTGCAGCCCATCAGAAGGGCATGCGGGTCGTGCTGGATGGGGTGTTCAATCACTGCGGGCGCGGTTTTTTTGCATTCAACGATATTCTCGAAAACGACGGCGACTCGCCGTATTACGACTGGTTCCACATTCAGCGTTTTCCACTGCAAGCCTATTCCATCGGCAAGGCAACCAATTACACCGCGTGGTGGGGCTTTAAAAGCCTGCCAAAATTTAATACCGACCACCCGCCTGTACGTCAGTATTTATTGGATGTTGGACGCTACTGGATCGAGCAAGGCATTGATGGCTGGCGGCTGGACGTGCCTAATGAAATTAACGATGATGCTTTTTGGGCTGATTTTCGCAATACAATCCGTTCCGCCAACCCGGAAGCATACCTGATTGGCGAAATCTGGGAGGTTGATCCACGCTGGGTTGGGGACAAACATTTTGACGGTTTGATGAACTATCCGGTCCGCAAAGCCATTTTGGCGCTGCTCAATGGCGAACGCGACGGCTCAGGGTTTGCCGCGGACATTGCCGCCATCCTGAAAGCCTACCCATACGAAAATATGCTTGCGATGTACTCGCTGCTTGGTTCGCATGACGTCGAACGCATTCTCACACTGCTGAGGGGGTCCATCGAGAAAACTTGCCTGGCTCATACCATATTGTTCGGGCTGCCTGGGGTACCTGCCATTTACTATGGCGACGAGGTGGGAGTGGAGGGCGGACGCGACCCCGACTGCCGGCGCGCTTTTCCCTGGAACGAAAAAGTCTGGCAGCGCGGGTTGCAGGAGCACATTCGTCAGCTGGTGCAAATTCGCAAGGCCTATCCAGCGCTGCGGCGCGGTCAGATCAGCTTTCCGGCAGCCAATCAAATTTCTGGCGGAATCGCCTGGGTACGCATGTTGAAATCCAGCCAGACTGTACTGGCGGCTGTCAACCCGACGGGAAGCGCGAGTACATTGAGGTTATGCGGTTTGCCCGGGGTGCCCGTGGAAGGTGACTTTCCCAATTTGCTAGATGACACCCGCCCGGCGCGCTGTGATAACGGCGTCTTTACCGCCCCGCTTGGCCCCTGGGGCGGCGGCATTTTTATTCTGCCAGGCGACTAGTACCCAGAATCCCAACCTATTTCTTCAGCGGCGATAAACAGGTCCGTTGCTGAAATCAGGCCAACCAAATTATTTTGATCATCCGCCACTGGCATATGGTGGATGCCTTTTTGTTGCATTTCAAGAGAGCATTCTTTGAGGGTCCAGTTCGGGTTAGCGGTCAGCACTGGCATGGTCATTATTTCGCGGACCGTGGTCTCAGCCGGATTTCGATCGGAGGCAATAATTTTGTCACGGATATCCGTCGTGGTCAAAATGCCGTATCCGGTCTGCTGACCCTCGTGGAGAACCACAACCAGGCTGTGGATATTACGACGGCGCATCAAAGTCAGCGCAAAAGTGACGCTGCTGTCCGGGTCAACAACTGTGACGGGCGAACTCATCCAATCGCGAACGTAGTGGGGCATCAGATTTCCCTCCATTTGCACGGCGTGATACAGACCAAATTTATCCGCTGAAAAAGGACTGGTATACTGCCTCGGTGCGGGCTGCCATAATGAAGTCATTGCGGTGCAGCCCGTGGGCAACATGAGTCCACCAGGAGACTGTAACCTGGCCCCATTCGGTCAGGATAGCCGGGTGGTGATCCTGATCTTCAGCCTGTTGGCCAACCCGATTGGTAAAACTGAGGGCTGCGGAAAAATCGGAAAATTTATAGGACTTGCTCAAACTGGGAACGCCGTTGCGGTCAACGATTTTCCAGCCTTGGATCTCTTTGAGCAGCGCAGTCGCAGCTTCGGGTGAAAGTGCCAGTGTTTGTTTATCTACCCGTACGCAATTTTCTTCCATTAATATTTTCATCGTTTTCCTCTACACCTAATTTCCAATACCTCTAAATTATAACCAGCTTAGTCAACATTAAGCAAATTAATTGGAACCGGGGGCGATCAGTCAGGTCACTGTTTTCCCCCGTCCGGCCACGGGGTTACCGGGTAGAACTGAATTATCTCAGTAATCCCCGTGCGGCTACAATTTACTATCGATCTCCCCGGGCGTCCCGAGGGCAATGATGAGTTTGTTGATCTGAAAATCGGATTCTTCCTCGGCTGCCAGCAGTTGGAGAGCGATTTCATAGCTTCCAAGAATGGTTTCCAGGAAATGCGTCAGCGTGAAATGGGGGCTGGCTGTAGCCTGCAGCACCGAAACCGTCACCATCCACCAGACCAATTGCTCGTAGGCCTCCTGACTAAACCAGAGAATGTCTTTATAACGGTTGACGCCAAGGAAGCGTTGAATATCGACATCTGTCAGCCAGGTCTGCATGATTTGCTGCACAGGCAGCGAACCCATCTTTTCATACCACCGCTGCTTGCCAACCAGTACGCGTAAAATAATAGGCAGTTTCCAGGTTTCAGCAGGTTCGATCCCGATCTGGTAGCCGACCTCCGCAATACGGCGGGAGAACTGCCATTCTTCCAGCCAACTCAGGCTCTGATTTTCATAATCCGGGTTCCCGGTCAGCTTGCCAAGGTCGTGAATGAATAACCCGCTGAACAAAAGGATCCACCGGTCGACTCGATTGACCAACCCGTCTTGCACATATTTTAGGGCGGCTGTAAAAGCCCCCTTTGTGGGGATGGGGAGAAGTTTATCCGGGGCGGGGAGCGCCAGTAATAATTCCAACTGACGCCGCAGACCCTGGATGACATCTGTCCGGTTGGATGAAGCGCCGGTTTTCGTTTGGATTCCGTCCACCAGGGAGGTCATTTTCTGGACCGCTTCATCCAACAGATGGTCCGGAAGCAGCTGAGATTCAGGGGTCAACCGGTTGGCGAGCAGATATTCAAAATATCCCCGATTGGCGATCTGGTTAAATGGGGTCATAATCGGGGCAAGCATCAATTCCTGCAGCGCCTCGTCGATGTTCGGGACGCCGCGCCTGTTCAGGTAGTCGCAAATGGCGCGATACACACCCTGACCGTCATCAACCACCTCGCGGAAATTCCAGAATACGTGCGTCTGATAAGCGGAAAGGTGCAAGTGCAGGCCTGAATCAGCGATTTCAGCTGCCGGGTGAATGTATTCCAAACCGGTAAGGCTGTCGCGAAAGCAGATGAACAGGTTTTCACCGCTGTGCAGACCCAGTCCTTCCAGCAGAGGTACCTGCTTTAATCCGCCATCGCCGCGGTTTTTGTAGGCAGCGGACCATTTAACCAAGCCCTCAGTGGAAGCAAATTTATTGTTGTATACCACCAGCGCGCGCTGGTCCCTCAGCCGGTTCGAGTAGGCGTAAACATCTTCGTTAACCCAGCCGCCAGAAGTAAAGAAATCAAATAAAAGGAAGTTTTCGACACCCGCGAATACAGCCCGTTGGTGCAGCAGCGGGAAGATCTCTCGCCGGTGGCGATCCACCAGGTTCGGATCAACCTGCTCCTCCCAGTACGCCCGCCGGAACTCCATGCCGTATTTTTCGGAGAAACCTTCGACCTGGCCGTGCCCAAACATGGGCAGCCCTGGCAGGGTGCTCATCAAGACACAAATGCCAAAATATTTATCGCCTTTGCCAAATTGATCCAATGCCGTGCGCTCGTCGGGGTTGTTCATGAAATTGACGTAGCGTTTGAGAATTTCAGGTTCAAATTCCAGCGTATTTTTGATCAGCTTGCGGTAATTGGCATTTTCCTCGTTGCGCAGCATGTTCATAAACGCGCTATTGTAGACGCGGTGCATGCCCAACGTGCGGACAAAATAGCCTTCCATCAGCCAGAACGCCTCTGCCAGCAAAAGCGTGTCCGGAACTTCGCTGGCAACGCGGTCAACCACCTCGCGCCAGAACTCAGCCGGCATCGCTTGATCAAATTGCTCCTTCGTCAGGGCATAGTCAGCGCGTGAAGGGATAGCGCCGCCGGTGCCGGGTTCTGGAAACCACAGCCGCTGAAAATGCTTTTTGGCCAGCGTCATGGCGGCGTCAAAGCGGATGATCGGAAAGCGCCGGGCAACATCCAGGATGGTCTGGATGACCTGCTCGCGGACTTCCGGAATGAGGTAATTAAGCTGAGCCGTGTCATTCCACGGCATCGTTGTTCCGTCATTACCGTGATAGATAAAACGCTCGCTGCCAGTCTGACGGTCAACCCGTTTGAATACCACTGCAGCGTCGCTGCGTGAGAAATAATGATCTTCAAGGAAAATTCCGACACCATGATGCGGCGAGAGGTCGGGGCCGTCGAAGGTATAGGAGGGGAACGGCGAATAATCCAAACCGATAAACCATTCCGGCCGGTCGATCAGCCAGGAGGAATCGATGCCCATGTGGTTAGGCACCATGTCACTCGCCAGCCGGATGCCGTAACGCCAGGCTTTTTCCCGCAGCCGGG
>CALMGN010000200.1 GCA_937863605.1 uncultured Anaerolineaceae bacterium | reverse complement strand
GCGCCGAGCAAAGCTGCTGCCATGAGCCCTTGTAGGAAAGTCAAACCCATGCTGACGGTATTGCTGGAAAAGAGGTAACTGGTATTGCGGACAACGCTGCGCAGCAGCACGTCCTCGCGCCAGAAGGCTGTCAGCCGCCGGAAAAAAGTCATTCGGTCAGTACCTGGCTGGCCCACGAGCGCTCCGCAAGGTACCAGTCCACCAGGTTGCGAACACCTTCTTTTAGCTTGACCTGCGGTTCCCAGCCAAGCACTTTGCGTGCTTTGCTCACATCGGCCAGATTATTCATGATATCCGCCCGGTGGAACGGTCCGTGAACAATCTCGGCGCGCTTCCCCAGCAGTTCCTCGATCATGGCAATCAGATCGTTCATCGAGATCGACTCATGCCCGCCCAGGTTGATGATTTCATATCCCAGCGGACGCAAGCCCAGGATTGTTCCGCGGGCAATGTCATCCACGTAGGTAAAACCGCGCGACTGGTTGCCGTCCCCGTTAAGTTTCACCGGCCGACCTTCCGCGATCCATTGCACGAAGCGGAACAAAGCCAGATCAGGGCGGCCGGCTGGTCCGTAAACTGTGAAATATCGAAAAATAGTCACGTCCAAGCCGTAGAGGTGGTGGTAAACGTGGCTCATCGTTTCTGCGGCTTTTTTTGAGGCAGCGTACTGCTGCAGCGGGTGGCTGGAATCGGCTTCTTCCGGCGTCGGAAAAGGCGGTTCAGCCCCGTAAATGGACGAAGTGGATGCCAATACGAATTTGGGGATATTAAACTGGCGAGCGAATTCCAGCAAGTTCAGGCTGCCGACCAGATTGGTATCCACCACCCCCCAGGGATTTTCGGTACTGGCGCGTACGCCAGCCCGCGCTGCCAGATGGATGACCGCCTCGATGCTCCCGTGCACCGTTCCAATTTTTTCTAATAACGGCCGATCGCAAATATCGCCGCGGTAGAAAGTAAAGCGGGGATTTTGTTTCAACCGGTCCAGCCGGAAATCCTTCAGGCGAACATCATAGGCATCATTGAGGTTGTCGATACCGACCACGGTATGTCCGTCCGCTGTCAGGAAGTCTGTGACCCGCGCACCAATAAAGCCGGCAGCACCGGTCACCAGATAGCGCGAACCCATTAGAGCCTCACCACCTTGTCAGAAACCCGGCCAGCCTCGCCCATGGCGTTGCGGGTGTCAACCACCAGTTTCGCAGCAGATAAAATCGCCGGGTAGTCGTATTTCTTGTGATTGGTAATGATTACCACGCAGTCGGCTGCACCTACCGCCGGCATCACATCCAGCACCGAGACCATATTCAGGTCGTCATGGTGAATTTCGGGGATGTAAGGGTCGTTGTATTCTACCTGCGCGCCTTTTTCCATCAGCAGGTGAATCACATCCAGCGCTGGTGACTCGCGCAAGTCGTCAATGTCAGGCTTGTAAGCCGCGCCAAGCACCAGCACCCGGCTGCCGCGCAGCGCTTTGTGGTGGTCGTTGAGCGCATCCTGCACCTTGCCAACGACGAATCGCGGCATGCCAGTGTTAATTTCCGAAGCCAGTTCGATGAAACGGGCGGTGTAATTGAGGGATTTCATCTTCCAGGAGAGATACAACGGGTCTATCGGAATGCAATGCCCGCCGAGACCCGGCCCGGGAGTAAATTTCATAAAGCCGAAGGGTTTGGTAGCAGCTGCATCGATCACTTCCCAAACGTCCACGCCCAGCCGATTACAGATGATCGCCAGTTCGTTCACCAACCCGATATTGATCATGCGGAAAGTGTTCTCGAGTAGTTTGGCCATTTCAGCCACTTCGGTAGTGGTCACCGGTACGACGGTTTGAATCGCCTGTTTGTACCAGGTTGCGGCGACTTCGCTGCAGGCCGGGGTGATCCCGCCGACCACCTTTGGCGTGTTATAAGTGGTCCAATCGGTGCGCCCCGGATCGACCCGTTCCGGTGAGAATGCCAGGAAGACTTCTTTGCCAACCTCGAGTTTGGCTTTATCGGTCAGCGTTGGCAGTACCAATTCGCGCGTTGTTCCCGGATAGGTAGAGGATTCCAGGACGATGATCATGCCGGGATGCAGATACGGCGCCAGTCCTTCCACTGCGCTGACAATAAAAGAAAGATCCGGGTCGCCAGTCTGACGCAGCGGGGTGGGAACGCAAATCGAAACCGCATCCATCTCACGGATTACGGAATAGTCTGTCGTGGCCTTGAGACGGCCTTTTTTCACCAGGTCAGCCACCTGCGCGGTGGGCACATCCAGGATATAGCTTTCCTGGCGGTTGAGCGCCTCGACTTTTCGCGAATCGAGGTCGATTCCGGTAACGCTAAAACCTGCTTCAGCAAATACAACCGCCAGCGGTAAACCAACATATCCCATTCCAACCACGGCTACTTTAGCCGAGCGGGAGTTAAGCTTCTCGATCAATGCTTGACGAGCATCTTGCGGCATATAGATAGATCCTTCGTTTTACGTGGATTAATTTACCCCGGCAGAATTTTTACCGGGAACTGCGCTAAAACAAACTCAACTGGGTGGGTTTATCCTCGTCGGGCAGATTTTCATCTTCAGAAGTAACTTGCACCGCTTGCATTTTATCGCGATTCGTCCGCGCCTGGGTCAAATAGCCGGGTAAACGACCAAAATCATCCAACACGGCATTCTTGAGCGACGGCTGGTGCAGTGCAGCCGCCGGGTGGAACATGGCAACCACCAGCCGTCCGTTGACCCAGCGCGACTGTCCGTGGACATCGCTGATGCGCACATTACCCATGAATTTTGCCATGGAAAACCGCCCCAAAGTGACGATGACCATCGGGTTAATGGCTTCAATTTGCCGGTCTAAAAACCAACTGCAGGCTTCTAATTCTTCCGGAAGCGGATCGCGGTTGCCAGGCGGGCGGCATTTTACCACATTGGTGATAAACACTTTTTCGCGCTGCAGGTGAGCCCGTTGGAGCAGTTCATCTAAAAATTTTCCTGCAGCGCCAACAAATGGACGACCCTGTTCGTTTTCATAAAACCCCGGTCCCTCACCAATGAACAGTACCTCTGCATTTGGCGGCCCCTCACCCGGAACAGCGTTTTTGCGGGACACATTCAACTGGCATTGCACGCATACCCTTACTTCTGCCGCTACCTGATTGAGAAGATCTAATGGATCCACCGTATCCCTCCAAACTTATTTGCCAGGGTTGGCAGGTGTTCGCCGCCTGCGCAGCGCTTCCAGACGTTCAGGCTGGACTGGTTTGAGTGTCATTAACAGCGCGTCTTCACCGTTATCTTTATAATATCGCGGCCGAATCCCGGCGACTTGAAAGCCAAATTGCTCGTACATCCCCTGGGCTGCCTGGTTGCTGCGTCGCACTTCCAAATAACAAATACGAATGCCGCGCTGGTACGCATCCAGTACTGATTCCGCCAGCAGCAGCCGCCCCAACCCCAGCCTCCGGTACGTTTCGTCGATTGCGATCGTGCCGATGTGAGCTTCATCCAGGATGAACCACATCACGATCATGCCAGCAATCACTGGCTTATCACCATCCAACTCCACTTCGATCACATAACTGTGCGAGGCCGGGTTTTCCAGAATTTCAAAGCGGTAAGAGCGTTCAGGCCAGGGGAGGGCGAACGAGGCTACATCAATTTCTCGCACGCGTTGAATGTCCTTCAATTCCATCCGCCGGATGCGGGTTTGAACAGTTTCTCCAGGTTTACTCACCCTGGGATTGCCTCCCCGGTGTGCAAATAAATTGGTGCCAAACTGATTACATCATCCAGTTTGCCGGTTTTCCAGCGCCGCCAGGCGATTTCAGCCAGAAAGGAAGGCCGGCGCAGCGAGGAAGCTGGCGATGCTAGTAGCACGTTTTTTCGTTTACGCGCCAGAACCTGGCGTTCAGCTGCTGTCATCTCGCCGCAAACATTTGTGGGGGTCTCGATGGATTGAGAAAGTTCTTCCACGGTCTGCAATTCCAGTTTGCCCTGCGATTCCCAGGAGTGTTTGCCCCATTTGTACCAACCGACGGCCACACGGCCACGCCCGACCTGCAGCAGCACCGCTAGCGGGTTCTCGCTTTTTGGCTGGGACGCTGCCAGAATATCCAGGGTGGGAACCCCTATCACGGGAATGCGCAGCGCAAGTGCCATTCCTTTGGCAACGGCCAGCCCGATGCGCAGACTGGTGAACGAGCCAGGACCCAGGGCCACGCCAATGGCTTCGATATCAGCAGCCTTCAAGCCGCAGCGGTCCAGCAGTTCTTTCATGGCCGGGGCGACTTCGACTGTATGGTGATACTGAGTCTTCCAGATTGATTCACCAACAATAACGGCGCCGTCGAACAGCGCTATGCCAATTGTTTGGGTTGAGGTATCCAGTGCAAGCAGCAAGGTTAACCTCCCATCACCCGCCGGCGAAAATCGCCAATCAAGCCGTCGTAGCGTTCGCCCTGCGGCGTGAAAACCAGACCGCGATGCTCATCGGCAATCCAACGCATATTTATTTTCAAACAAGCTGGGGGTAAGGCTGCGGCAATGCGCTCTGGCCATTCCACCACCAATGCACCCTGTTCCAACATCAATTCCATGTCTAAATCTTCGGCTTCGGAAGCATTTTCCAGCCGGTAAGCATCCAGATGATAGAGATTTATCTGGTCCGGCCGGCGGTACATATTGACGATCACGAAGGTCGGGCTGGTAACCGGGTCAAGCGAACCCCACCCCTGCGCAATTCCCTGCACCATTGTGGTTTTTCCGGCTCCCAGTTCTCCCTGCAGCCAGACTACATCCCCTTTTTCTAACAGGCTGCCAAGCCGCATCCCCAGGCGGCGGGTTTGTTCAGCACTGCGGCTGAAAAATTCCAGGGTACGCGCATCAAGAATCGGCATTACCCAAATTATACCCGGATTTTATGCGCACTTTACCATCACAGGGAGGCTTTTTCAACCAGCAGACGGGCAATCCGGCGCGAGGCATCCGGGCGGGCCAGCCGTAGTGCATTAATCGCAGCAGCGCGGCGAGTCTCGGGGAAGTTCAGCCAGGTTCGCAGCGTATCGACTGCCAGCTGCGGCCGCGGAGCCCAGACCCCGGCCCCCTCCTGCACGACGAAATCCACATTGCCATCTTCCTGCCCGGGCATTTTACTGTATAGAATGACCGGCAAACCAGCAATAAACGCCTCGGAAATCGTTCCCGGCCCGGCTTTGCTGATCAGCACATCGGCTGCGCGCATGAAATCAGGCATCTCGGTCACAAAGCCATAAATGTGGACCGGAATATTCCAGGGATGCTGCTCCATTTGCTGTCGCAGCTGCTTATTACGTCCAGCAACAATAACCAACTGAACCGGCAGACGGGCTTCATTAATGGCCAGGGCCGTGCCTGCCAGCGGCCCCATCCCTTCACCACCGCCCACCAGCAACGCAGTGGGCAGATCCTGCTGCCAGCCAAGCCGCTCGCGCAAAGCGATGCGGTCTCCCGGAGGTAAAGTAAATCGATCCGCTACCGGCTGGCCAATCACCTGCATGCGTTCACCCGGCATGCGCATTTCAAGCCCGCGTTTGAAGGCTGCCTGCGTCGGCACCACCACCAGGTCAGCGGTGGTACAGTACCAGGCGGCATGTGTGGAGACCAGGTCGGTCACCACCGTCACGAACGGGATACCATGTGCCAGAGCTGTGCGCGATACTGGTGAATTGATCATCTGGTGAACCGAAACGATCAGGCTGGCCGGATGGTTGGCTATCAGCCGTTCTAGCGAGTTGCGCACGTAAGGCCATATCATGGTGTAGGCGAAACGCGTCCGACGGCGCCCGTCACTGGCGTGGTAGCCTATTTCCCATACATTGGGCATTTGTGACAGGTGTGGGTAGATGCGCGGGGCTAAATTAATCGGGGGCGGGGCATATCGTAAAAATATATCCACCATCTCGGTGGTCACCTGCCCCGGAAATTCAAGATGTATGGCTTCAATAATCGCTTCGGCAGCAGCGCGGTGCCCCCCGCCCGTGTCGGAATATAAAAATAAAATGTGCGGTTTAGCCTTGACCACCGGATTCATCCTCATCCCGAGCAACGATTAATTTGAGACGGCGGCCAAGTTCGCGCCGGGTCAGAAGAATATGCCGGCCGCATTTCAAACATTCTAAACCAATATCGGCGCCTAGACGGATAACGCGCCAGTCATAGCTGCTGCAAGGATGCGGTTTGCGCATCCGTAAGACGTCCTTCAAGCGCAGGTCCGGCAGCATGCGGCGATTATACCACCCATGTTATAATCCTCGTCACCCGGTGTCCGACTGGAGATTATCTAAATGCTCGGTCTCGATTTTTCAACTCTTATTAGCCGTATTCTGACCCTGGTTATTGCTTTCAGCGTGCACGAGTTTTCGCATGCGAAGGTGGCCGACCTTTTTGGGGATGATACCCCGCGCCAGAACGGCCGCCTGACCCTCAACCCGCTCAAACATCTGGACATCTTTGGCTCGCTGATGCTGCTTGTCGCCGGATTTGGTTGGGCGAAACCCGTTCCAGTTAACCCTTACGCGCTTGCCCGGCGTTCGCCCTCGGCATTTATGTGGGTCTCACTGGCAGGACCAGCCTCCAACTTCATGATGGCTATCCTGGCTGCCATTCCTTTGCGAGCCGGTTGGGTCACCCGTTTTGGTACGTTAGGGACTGCCAGCTTATTACCCTCCCCTTACGCATTTTTGACCGAATTTATATTCATCAACCTGTTATTGATGTTGTTCAACTTGATTCCTCTGGCGCCGCTGGACGGCGATAAGATTTTCAGCTATTTTGCCCCACCGCCCTTGGCCAGGATCTTGGATGTCATTCGACCCTACGGACCAATCGTGCTGATGCTGCTGGTGTTTATCGCGCCGCGCTTTGGGTTCGATGTCTTCGGCTGGATGATGTCGCCAGCGCTGCCGAACCTTTGGACGCTGCTGCTGGGAGGAAACGTATGAGCGTACAATGTACCGTTATTGGCCTCAACCAGATTGGGGTTTCCATCGGCCTGGCGCTCAAAGCCGGCAACCACCCCCTCACCCGGGTTGGCAGCGACGAAGACATCCTGACCGAGGGAAAAGCCCGGAAACT
Source organism: uncultured Anaerolineaceae bacterium (assembly GCA_937863605.1). Classification (GTDB taxonomy): domain Bacteria; phylum Chloroflexota; class Anaerolineae; order Anaerolineales; family Anaerolineaceae; genus Bellilinea. The sequence goes on along the minus strand of CALMGN010000200.1, from coordinate 4,413 downwards.
GGGAGCCTTCGACCGGATCGTGCATAACTTACTCTCCGCAGTCGAAAATGCCGACATCGTGGTATTGTGCCTGCCCGTGGACGAAATCCAAAAAACGCTGGAAGCGATCGCCCCCGCGCTCAAACCCGGCGCGGTGGTTCTGGATACCTCACCGCTCAAGACAGCCGTAATGAACTGGGCCGAGGTTGTGATGCCCGAGGACCGGCATCTGCTGGCATTTACCCCGACCATCAACCCGGAATACATCGAGGAAAAGTTGCATGGGCTGGAAAATGCGCATGCAGATTTGTTTCAAAAAAGCGTGTTCCTGATCGGCTCAACTGAAAAAACACATCCGGACGCGGTCAGACTAGCCGTCGATTTTTCAACGCTGCTGGGGGCCAAGCCGTATTTTTCGGACCTGGTGGAAGCGGAAGGGCTAACCGCACTGGTACATCATTTGCCGCAGGTCTCGGCTGTGACCCTTTACCGTGCCATTCAGGCGCAGCCGGGTTGGCGTGAAGGACGTAAAATCGCCGGTTCGGCCTTCATTAACACGCTCTCAAGCCTGGAATCGTTAGATGAGCGTAAAGAATTCGGCCAGGCTATGCTGCTCAATAGCCAAAACACGGTGCGGGTCATCGACGGTCTAATTGAAGAATTGCACAATATGCGCGACATGATCTCCAGCCAGGATGCCGAGGCGCTGCAGGCTTACATTAAAGAAGCGGTGGACGGACGAATGCTGTGGCTAAAAAAGCGCCAGACCCACGACTGGGAGCATGTCTCAGCCCCCGAGATACCCACAACCGGCCAGTGGTTAGGTAAACTGATCGGTTTTGGCGGAAAACTAAAGGATCTGGACAAACCCAAGAATTAGTCAGGCGGGCAAATGGCGTCTTATTTCTGCTACATTGTCGAATGCGCCGACGGTACGTTCTACACCGGTTGGACGACTGACCCGGAACGCCGCACCCGCCAGCATAACCTTGGCCGCGGCGCAAAGTATACCCGCCAGCACGGGCCGGTACGGCTGGTGTATAGTGAACCCCTACCAGACCGCAGTCAAGCCATGCGGCGTGAACGGGCGATAAAGAAACTTAACCGCGCCCAGAAGCAGCGCCTGATCCTGTCGGCGCCCTCCGACCTGCCATGAACACCGAGGGGCTGGAAAGCGCTCCCATCCATGTCCGGTCTCCCGGGCGAGTGAACCTGCTCGGCGAACATGTGGATTACAACCAGGGGGTGGTGCTGCCAATCGCCATCGATCGTCAGGTTGAGCTTTTCGCCTGGCCGTTAGACCAGCCGCGGGTTGAAATTACGGCGTTGGACCTTGGCGAAACAGTAGAATTTGCCTTCACAAACCTTGAACAAAAATTGGATCGCGGTCATCGTCCGCTGCCAGCCTGGGCGCTTTATCCCGCAGGGGTCGCGTGGGCAGCCCAGCACCAAACCTTGCCGCTGCAGGGATTCAGGGCTGCCTTCCGCTCTAATATCCCCATCGGTTCAGGTTTAAGCTCTTCGGCAGCTGTCGAGGTGGCTTTTGCGGTGTTGTGCAATGCACTCAATGGGTGGAACTTGCCGCTTCTGGAAATGGCGCATTTGTGTCAGCAGGCTGAAAACGTGTACGTTGGCGTGCATTCCGGGCTGATGGATCAGTTCGCCAGCGCATGTGGGGTGCAGGGAAGCGTAATGCGCTTTGACACCCGCTCGCTCGAATACCAGGCACTGCCGCTGCCGCCGGGCACCGCTCTGGTGATCGCAGATTCCGGCCTGCGGCGGTCGCTGGCAAATTCAGCCTACAATGAACGGCGTGAAGATTGCGAGCGGGCGGTTGCAATCCTCAGCCAGGACCTTTCGGGACTGCAATCGTTGCGCGATCTTTCACTGGAGGATTTTTACCGCCTGCAGAACAAGCTGCCGGAAGTCACCGCCCGGCGCGCCCGCCACATAGTCGAGGAAATGGCGCGGGTGGATATTGCCGTGGAACGCCTGAAAAGCGGCGATGCAGCCGGGTTTGGAGCATTAATGTTCGCTGGGCACGCCTCGCTGCGCGACCTGTTCCAGGTGTCACTCCCCGAGATCGATGCCCTGGTTGAAATTGCCGGTACACTGCCCGGCTGCTACGGCGCGCGCCTGACGGGCGCCGGCTTCGGCGGCTGCACTGTCAACCTGGTGCAGGCGCACCGCGTGGGCGGGTTTATTACCGCCCTGCAAGACCGCTACCGCGCCCAAAGCGGGCGGGAGGTGCAGGTCTTCGCTTGCGAAGCGTCTGCTGGGGCTTCGATCCTCGAAAAGTTGTAGATCTAAATCAGGAGGAAAATCACCTGCAATCGGGACACATTCCGGAATCGGAATCACTATAATAAAAACAGAGCTTTGTCACCCGGGTGAGTTATTTGGAGCACCCAATCGGCGGGTATTTAAGAAAGTTCCCGCAGAGGCACCGAGGAGGAATAACACCGATGAAGGTCAATGTCGATCCGGATGCATGTATGGGCTGTGGTGTATGTGAAACCATCGTCCCAGAAGTGTTTTTAATAGGTGATGAAGGCTACGCCGTGACTCTTTTAGTTCCGGCTCCCGAACAGTACCGCGACCTGATCCAACAAGCGGTTGACGAGTGCCCTGAAGAAGCGATCAGCGCTGAAGAATAGCCGATCTACGTTTGGTAAATCAAAAAAAGAGACCAAATGGTCTCTTTTTTGTTATTTACTCAAATTGCATTAGCTTTTGAACAGCGGCAGGTGCGCCAGAGAGATGATACCGTTCCAGTGCTCCAAGTCCCCCTCGGTACAAATGGCGGCTTCGCCGGCAATTTCAGCACCAGCCTGTTCAATAATCGAGCGCATCCCCTCCAGGGTTGAACCGGTGCTAACCACATCATCTAAAATCAGGACCTTCTTGCCCTTCAACAACTCGTGGTCTTTCTCATCCAAAAAAAGTGTCTGAGGTGCGCCTGTGGTGATCGAATTGGTCTCAGCCTTGATCGCCTCACCCATATAGAATTTGTACGACTTCCGCAGCACCACATACGGTTTTTTGGTCTGAACGGAAAATTCATAAGCCAGCGGAATGCTCTTGGTCTCGGCAGTCAAAACGATATCGTATGGAATGCCGCTGGTTTTTTCTGCCAGGGCAGCGGCGCAAGCCTGCACCAGTTCGGTGTCGCCCAGGATATTTAATAAGGCTATACGCAACCCTGGTGCAACTTCAAACAGGCCTAAATCACGCTTTAATCCTGCCATTACGACTGGATAGGTTTCTCGCTCTTTCATTTTGGCAATTCTCCCAGCGATCAATGTGCAGCGTTTTACTGCCCAAAGTGGTTACTATACCATATTCTCCAAAGAATGCAGGTTTGTAACCGTTAACGATTCGTGTTGCGGAAAATCACATTCAAAAGGATAGTTAGCAGAATACTGAGCACAATCGACCCCAGCAGCGGGATGATACACGTCAACCCGGGGACTTCGATTTTGATCGTTCCGGGCAGGTTGAGCCAACCGGTGTACCGACCAACCAGCCACACCAAAGCGCCCACAACCGCCAGCACTACGCCAGCAATCACCAACCAACGGCCGATTGTTTGCAAATCTTGCATGAAGATATCTCCGCTGCCGGCTTAATCACCGACCCTCCTATTTTAATCCTTATGTCGGAGAATTGCACATCCCTTTCGTCATTCGCAAATTTGCACCCTTTGCCAATTACGGCAATTGAGCCTGGCTTAAAATCAATAATTAAGACTTGGGGATTTTTCGGGAAGTTCTCACCCGGAACATGCCGCACCAACCTTCACCTGGTGTCCCCCCGGCTTGACAGGGATCGCAGCCTGTATTATACTATTAGTGTAATTAATACACTAATAACTTTTCGTCTCATCACTGGAGAACCCATGAGTATCTTTGACCAGAAGCGGCTGACGAACACCACCTTCAAACTCGATATCGAACGGATGCGCAGGGGTTGGTATACCGATAAATATTTTTCGAATATTGCCTACATGCTTGGGGTGCTGGCGCAAAGCGATTATGCCTACCAGGGAAACGACCACCGCCTGCCGCCAGGGATTGACCCCGCGTTAATCGACGCCGGTGACCTGGAGGTCGAAATGCAGTGGTTCACCCGCCGCCAGGGGAAAACCCTGGTGGTGGGCGTTGACAAAGCGCTGACCATGCTGCGACACTGCACCGGTTATTATGATGGCGACACCTTCGTTGACACCGCTGACCGCCTGCAAGTCTGGGCGGTGCAGGACGGTGCGATGGTCCATTCGGATGGCAACCCCTTGCATGTCAATCCGGTTATCCGCGTTCGCGGCCGCTACCGCGATTTTGCCATCCTGGAGACCCCCACCCTGGGTATTCTGACCCGCGCCAGCCGGGTAGCAAGCAACGTGTACGACGCCCTGGTGGCGGCCCGCGGCAAACC
>CALMGN010000199.1 GCA_937863605.1 uncultured Anaerolineaceae bacterium | reverse complement strand
GCTGGCCGCTGGTCAGCCGAATGCCTGCCGCTGGAAGCTTCCCGTCAGTTGATCCGCGAGACGGCTGAAAGGGCAGTGCGTAATTTTATGACTGGCACGCACCCGCAGCCGCTGAAGGTCAATACGCCGGTCAAGGTGAAGCTGGAGTTCCTTGCGACGCAGATGGCGGATAGCGCGGTGATCCTGCCAGGAGCGGTGCGCGTGGACGGCCGGACGGTAGAATTTACGGCGGCGGATATGCCAGCGGCGTACCTAGCGTTCCGCTCCGCGGTAGGCCTGGCGTTGAGGTAGGGGCGAAGCAGGCTCTGGTTCGAATAAATCGGTGCGCTGAAGCGCACCCTATAACTTGTCGAAGCACGGTTACTGAGCTTGTCGAAGCACCGGGCGCGTGAACCACGCCCCACCGCCAGTTTTTGCGACCAAAAGGGGCACGGGGATACCGAACATTCCGGCCAGGTTGTGGAAATCCCCGTGCCGCTACTTCAAACACACTCCAAAACCGCTACGACAGGCTCACTCACACACCGTCCCGGCGTCCTTCCGGGAGCGTGCCCTGTGAAACAACATCCTGATAATAATCGCATACATCCTGCAGCGGGCAAACCGGGCAATTGGGTTTGCGCGCATGACAAATCTCGCGCCCCAATCGGATCAAGTTGAGGTGTGCCGGACCGTATTCTTCGGGCGGGAACAACTGCGCCAGATGCAAATGCGCCTGTTCAACGGTCATTTTCGGTGGACGCAGCCCGAGCCGTCCGCTGACCCGGTAAATATGCGTATCGACCGGAAAGGCCGGGATCCCCAGCGCAAACTGCAGGACAATGGCAGCTGTTTTGGGACCCACCCCTTTGAAAGCGGTTAACCAGGCATGCGCCTTATCAACCGGCCACTCCTTGAGGAAAGTCAGGTCGAGCGAGCCGCGTTCCGTGGTAATTTGCTGCAGCACCGCCTGAATGCGCGGCCCTTTCTGGTTGGCCAACCCGGCCGGTCGGATGACCTCGACCACCGCCTGCGGCGCTGCATCGCGCACCGCTTCCCAATCCGGAAAGGCTTTTTTTAGCGCAAAAAAGGCCACGTCCCGGTTGCGGTCATTGGTATTTTGCGACAGGATCGTTGAAACCAGTTCGTCGATGCCGGTCAGCGGCAAGCGCCATTCTGGAGAACCATACAGCGACATTAAGCGGCAGTGGATAAGCAGCGCTTTCTCCGCCACCCCGGAACCGACGGCCGGCGAATCGCTCATTCCCCCCGCACCCACGCATCGAGCGCCGACCAGTCCAGGTGGAATGCCGGGTACATCTCGCCAACCTTGATCTCGCGCCAGTTGGTCACCGGGCGGGCAGCTAGATGTGCCAGAGGGCCGGCAATATCAGCATCGGTCAGCAAACCTAATTGGCGCAGTATTTCAACCCCGATCACCGGGCGCGCCCGGCCGGTTAGGTCGCCGTCGGCCACCTTATAGGTGATGCCAAGCGCCGGACTGCCCGGTCCAAGCGCTCCAGGCAGGATTCCAATCGCCTGGTAGCCTTCGGCCCCGCCCTTGCAAATGAAACGCCCGCCGCCGATCTGCATGGCCAGGGTGTCGAACCGCTCCGGTCCGGCGACCATAAACGGGTGAGCGGTCATGGATCGCGTCACCAGCCGGCAGGCGTCAGCCCGGGCAGGCGGCAACCCGGCCGGGTCGCAGAGGCGGGCAAAACCCACCGCGGCGTTGTAAAGCGGCACAGCAAAAACCGGCGCCGAACAGCCGTCCACGCCAATGGCAATTTTTTCGCGCGGGTACTCGATCATCTCGGCAAAGGTCTGGGTGATCGTTTGTTGGATGGGATGATTCGGATTGATGTAATCTTCTTTGGTTTCCCCGCGCAGAACGGCATGGGCTAGAAACCCGGTATGCTTGCCCGAACAGTTGTGCCGGTTGGCAGTCACCGGCTCCCCGCGCTGACGCATGGCGTCTGCGGTAGCTGCGTGGGTGGGCGCATGGATGCCGCACAGCAAGTCGCTCTCGCTGACCCCAATTTTGGCCTGCAGCGCTGAAACCGTGGCATAGTGGTCGTCCGTGCCGGAGTGCGAGGCGCACATCAGCGCGATCTCTTTATCGCTCAGGCTAAAAGCCTTCGCGCCTCCCCGCTCCAATAATGGCAGCACCTGCAGGGGTTTCGACGAGGAACGAAGGTAGGTGACCAGGTTGGGGTCGCTGACACTGGCAATCAATTGACCCTGCGCATCCACTACAGCCAGTGCGCCTAAATGAACCGACTCGACCACCGGGCCGCGAGTGACTTCGACGAGGGTGGCATATGGAGATGACGGCATTGACTTATCCTTTTGGGTTTATTCTTCGATTTGCTCGCCAGAGGGGCGGAAATTGCGGGTAAAACACTGGGCCAGCCCCCATTTGAGGCGGCAGGTATATTGCTCGGTGTGATCTGCGGTAAATTCAAAGAATTTCAATAAAACCGGAACCAATGCGGCGGTGTCAGCAGCGGTTGCCCGTGAATCGGACAGTTCCTTGAGCATGGCCTGGGTTTCTTTGAGGAAATCGCGCATTTGATGGACATGTTTCTGGGTGACCAGCCCGTTGCGCCCGTTGACCAGCAGGTAGTTCTGGTAGGTTGGCGAGCCCAGCAGTTCCAGCGTTGTTAGCCAGGCCGGCAAGTCGGCGCCTGCCAGGAAAGGCGGTTGGCTAAATACGACCGCATCGCCAACAAAGGCCAGGTTGTGCCCGGGCAGAACCGCCCAAGTGGCGCCGCTGGCAGGGCCGGGATGGTATTCCAGCACCAGAGACGAATCGGTCCCATGGATTTGCAGGGTGGTGTTAAAAGTAATTTCGGGAGGCGCCCAGCGAATGCTGCCGAGACCGTTGTACATCTCCCATTCAGCGCCGGTCTCTGGACCCTGTGTCTTGAAGGTTACCGGACGGGTACGAAACACTTCCGCCATGCGCTCATGCCCGGCAACCATGCATTCCATCGCCCGCACGCCCAGGGTGCGGTCAACATGCGCATCCAGGTTGACCAGCAGCCGGTCAACCCCGCCGCCAAGATTCAATAAACTGGAACGCCAGGCGCGGCAGTCTTCGGCGCGGAAGGGGGCATCAATTAAAATCAGTCCATGCGGCCAGTTAATCGCACCCAGCGTGACACCAGGGTAACTGCGCTCGATGAACACATGCTCGGAAATTTCTTGCATAATTTGTCCTTGCTGTAGGGATATTGGAAAGCGGCTTATAGGCCAGCCGGCAGGGTAAAGATAAAGCAGCTGCCCTCGCCCACTGTACTTTCTACCCAGATTTTACCACCATGCGCCAGCACCGCCAGCCGGCAGAATGCCAGCCCCAGCCCGATTCCCTTGGGGTAGCGGTCGGTTTGCAGGCGGCTGTAGCGTTCAAATATCATCTCGCGGGATTCCTCCGGGATGCCCGGCCCGGTATCTTTGACCCAGAAGCGGACGGAGCCAACCTGTTCTGCTAAACCGGCTTCAATCGAACCGCCATTGGGCGTGAATTTGATCGCATTCTCGAGCAGGTTGATAATTACCCGGCGAATCATGTCGTAATCGGCGGATATGAGCGGTCCCTCGCCGGCCAGCGGCAGAGTGAGCGACTGGTTTTTACTTTGCGCTAGCGATCCGACCACTTCACCGCAGTTCCGGATCAATTGGACAGAATCCACATCCTCCTTGCGCACAATGGCCTGCCCCGACTCCAACCGGTAGATGTCCAGCAGAGAGCTGATCAGCCGCTGCAGGCGGTCGGTGGAACGCGAGGCAATCTGGAATACTGCTGCAACGGAAGGGTCTGAATCCTCCGGAAGCATGGTACTGAGAATATCCAGGCTGGATATAATGTTGGCCAGCGGCGAGCGCAGATCGTGATAAATCATTGCCATCAGATCGTCGCGCAAGGCATCCAGCTGCTTGCGTTCGCGGATATCGCGCAGAAACCACTGCAAGCTAGCTTCGGTCCCAAATTCCACGGTGCGGATGTACACCTCGATCGGGGTGGTGTTTCCATCCAGGACATGCATTTGCGACTCGTAGGAAATGGTTTCGCCATTTTTCAGAGCCGCAAAATCTGGCCCCAAGCGCTCCATGGGCGCAGCGTGCAGATCCAACATCGATAACCCGATGAGCTGATCCGGTTCGCGGCCCAGGCTAAGGGCTGCCTGGCGGTTGGCTGCCAGGATGCGCCCATCCCAACCCGTTAACAAGATGGGATCGATGCTGTCCTCAAATAATTCACGGTAGCGCCGCTGAGCTCCCTGTTCGGAGGCGTACAAGCGTGCATTGCGTATCGCCATGCCTGCCAGCCCGGCTATGGCGTGAGCCAGCTGCAAATGTTGTTCGGTGAAGAAATTCGGCTGAGCATGGACCAGGGTCAGCACCCCGGTCAATTGGTCGAGGGCTAGCAGCGGCACACACACTGCTGATTTTGGCCCGCTGGCGCTCAGGTCATCGTCGGGGCGGCGCACCCAGCGCGCGTCCTGCGAGGTGTCACCGACCAACGCTGACTGCCGATTGTCTGCCACCCAGCCGGCCAGGCCATGGTCGAGGATTTCGGCCATTTCGTCCGTGGATGGGTGATGCAACTGATTGTTTATGACGATGGCAGCTTCTACCGGCTGCCCGGCGAGGTTCAAGACAATCAAGGTGCCGCGTTCAGCGCCGATCGACTCGGTGGACAGGAATAGCACCCGTTCCAGTACCCTGGACAAATCCAGGCTGGCGGATAATTCGCGGCTGATGCTGAGCAGCAGTTCTAGGGAGGTTCGAGTTGGATCCTGGATCATTAAATCCCCCAAACGGGTGTGTGGCATTGAGTATAGCACAGGCCTCCTGGTGGAGTGTGCTGTTTCAATGGTAGGGGCAGCTCGCGAGCTGCCCCTACCATTAGTCCCTCAAACCTTAACAGACCGGTGGCACGGGTCACAGGTCACGGTTATAATTCCCCTTATTCGTTGAATGCACGTCGAGAAAGGCAAACACCATGTTTAATCCCTTCCGCCGGAAAGACGATGAGGATGAAGCGCGCAGCCAGGGCCGGCTGCCGCCGGGTCAGTCGTTGACCAACCGCTTCCCGGTGCTGCACTACGGCCCTGTTCCGCGCGTCAACCTGGACACCTGGACGTTTCGCATCTGGGGCGAGGTTGAAAAACCGGTCGAACTGACCTGGAAAGAGTTCAACCAGCTTCCGCGCACCAGCTTACAGATGGACATTCACTGCGTCACCCGCTGGAGCAAAGTTGACACTACCTGGGAAGGCGTTTCAGTGCGCACGTTGATTGATGAAGGAATATTCAAACCGCTGCCCACGGCTAAATTCGTCATGCAGCATGCCGAGTACGGCTTTACGGTCAACATTCCGGCAAAAGTTGCCCTGGCAGAAAATTTTCTCATGGCCACCCATTACGACGGCGAACCCATCAGCCCCGACCACGGCTTTCCGCTGCGCGGCGTGGTTGGCGCCATCCCCGGGCGTGATGATTTGGTCACGCCGTACTTCTGGAAGGGCGCCAAATGGCTGCGCGGTCTGGAGTGGATGCAACAAGACCGGCCAGGTTTCTGGGAGGAAGCCGGGTATCACAACGACGCAGACGTTTGGAAAGAAGAACGTTTCAGCTAACGCCTTTGACCTTTATGCATTGCACCTGCCCTTGAGCAAGATTAACCAGCTCCGCAAGAACCGGTGCACCGCTCCTTTATCCATAGTCGATTGGCAACCTTGTAAACCCGGAAGCAAGGCATCAGCACGAGAAATCCTCTCGATGCAATTATGATATACTACCCATACTCATTTAATGAGTATGGGTAGTATATTCCATGTCCCCTCGCCAGCAAGCCCCGCTTTCAACCGAGTATATCCTGTTAGGTCTCGCTGCCCGAGGACCGGTGCACGGCTACGACCTGCACA
>CALMGN010000198.1 GCA_937863605.1 uncultured Anaerolineaceae bacterium | reverse complement strand
TCGCGCGCCAGCGCCAACCTTGCCAACCTGCTCAAGGCCGAGAAAGCGCTCGACGAGAGCCAGTCAGCGGCGGACTATGTCAAAGCCGCGCTGCACGAAATCCGCGCAGAGATGGAGCGCAAGGGGATCGACTCGATCCTCACTTCGGGCCTCGGGTAGGCACCCTCTTTTCACCGGGCGGGCCGCGTCACGGACATCCCCGCGCGCACAGCGCTCATTCGAGGCGTTTCAATCGTGCGCCAGGCACCCTGGGCCGCCCGCCCGCAACCCTAAACCAGAAAGGAGACTTATGCAGGAAAAAGCATTAGTAAAGACCGTTTCAGGCATGCTGAAAGACCCGGTGTTGTTCATCGAGTTTTGCTCCAGGCTGGAACTGCGCAGCTACCAGGTGGAGGTGGCGCGCGCAGCAGCCGAATCGGTAATCTCCAAGCGCGGCCTGAGCTTCGTGGTGCTCTTTCCGCGCCAATCCGGCAAGAACGAACTGCAGGCGCAAATCGAAACCTACCTGCTGACTTATTTGCAGGAGTTCGAGGCTGAGATCATCAAGGTCTCGCCGACCTGGCGGCCGCAGTCGATCAACGCCATGCGCCGGCTGCAGCGGGTGCTCGAGCGCAATACCCTCACCAGCCGCGAGTGGAAAAAAGAGTCAGGCTATATCTTCCGGGTCGGGCATGCGCGCATCTTTTTCCTGAGCGGCGCGCCGGAAGCCAATATCGTCGGCGCCACCGCCAGCGCGCTGTTGGAGGTGGATGAAGCCCAGGATCTCGAGATCGAAAAATACGACAAGGACATTGCGCCCATGGCGGCCTCCACCAACGCCACCCGTATCTTCTGGGGCACCGCCTGGACCAGCCAGACGCTGCTGGCGCGCGAGCTGCGGGCTGCCCGCGAGGCGGAACGCCAGGACGGGCAGCGGCGGGTGTTTGTGGTGGACGCCGAGCGCGTGGCCGCCGAGGTGCCGGCCTACGGCAAGTTCGTGGCCGCGCAGGTGGCCCGCCTGGGACGCAGTCACCCGATGATTCGCACCCAGTTCTTCAGCGAGGAGATCAACGGCGAAGGTGGCATGTTCCCGGCGGAACGCCGGCAGCGCATGCAGGGCAATCATTCCGTCGTGGATCAACCGGTCCCCGGGCGGCCTTATGCGCTGCTGCTGGATGTGGCCGGCGAGGACGAAGCCGCCGAGCAGGGCGGCGACCCGGCGGGCTGGGCGCTGCACTCTCCCGGGCGCGACGCCACTGCGCTGACGGTGGTCGAGGTGGACCTGGGCACGCTGGAAGATCCCCAGCTGCGGGCGCCGACCTACCGCTGCGTCCACCGCCGCCAGTGGCTGGGGGTACGCCACACCGACCTGTATGCTGAGCTGTTGGCGCTGGCTGAAACCTGGCAGGCGCGCTGGCTGGTGGTGGATGCCACGGGTGTCGGGGCCGGGCTGGCAGCTTTTCTGCGGCGGGCACTGCCCGGGCGGGTGGCGCCATTCCAGTTCAATGCTGCCAGCAAGAGCAAACTGGGCTGGGATTTTCTAAGCGTGGTGGACAGCGGACGCTGGAAGGAACCGGCAGGCAATCCTGGAATGTTGGACAGCCTGTTTCAGCGGCAGCTGCAGCACTGCCAGTATGAAATCGCGACTGGCCCGGATAAGCGCATGCGCTGGGGCGTGCCGGATGGCACGCGCGACCCGGCCAATGGTGAGCCGGTGCATGACGACCTGCTGCTCTCAGCGGCATTGTCTGCTGTGCTGGATAGCCAGCCGTGGGGCGGTACCAGCCCGGCGCTGGTGGTCGTGGGGCGCGATCCATTGAAAGACCTTGACAGCGGGTTTTGACCCGTAAATCGGAGGATTATGAAAGATTCGATCTGGACGAAGACCGTAGGCCGCGTGTTCAGCGCTGAAATCCGGCGTCAGGTCCGCGCCGGGCTGGCAGCCGAGACGGACGCGACTTTTTTGCTGGGGGCGTCGTCTGCAGCCGGCAGTGAGCGCGACCGGTTGTCTCCCAACCGGCAGGAAGTGTTCGAACAGGCGCTGGAAGCCTGGCGCATCAACCCGCTGGCGCGCCGGCTGGTCGAGCTGACCACCCAGTACGTGGTTGGCGGCGGCATTTCGATTGAATGTAAACATGCGCCGACCGCGCGCTTCCTGAAGGAGTTCTGGAATCATCCCCTCAACCGCATGGCGGTGCGCGTCTTCGAGTGGTGCGACGAGCTATCGCGCAGCGGCAACCTGTTTGTGCTGCTCTCGACGGATGCGGCCGGGATGAGCTACTTGCGTGCGGTGCCGGCTGCGGACGTGGCAGAAATCCGCACGCGGCCGAACGATGTCGAGCAGCCGTTGGCATTTCAGCCGCGCGCCTCACTCGAGCAGCTGCAACCGCTCCCCTGGACGGCTTACAACGCCGGCGAAGACGCGCCCGGCGCGGACGGCAGCTTCCCGCCCGTCATGCTGCATTATGCCATCAACCGCCCGGTGGGGGCGCAGTGGGGCGAACCGGATCTGGCGCCGATTCTGCGCTGGTTGAGCCGCTATGCCAACTGGCTGGAGGACCGCGCCCGGCTGAACCGCTTCCGCACCGCCTTCCTGTATGTGGTCAAGTCGCGTTTTAGCAGCGAGTCCGACCGGCTGGCGCGCCAGCAGCGGTTGAACGCCAGCCCGCCAACACCCGGGTCGATTCTGGTGACCGATGAAAACGAGACCTGGGAGGTGATTGCGCCGCGGCTGGAATCGGACGAGGCCAATACCGACGGCCTGGCACTGAAAAAGATGATCGCCGCCGGAGCGGGCGTGCCGCTGCACTTCCTGGCGGAGCCCGAGTCGAGCACGCGCACCACCGCAGAAGCTGCCGGCGGACCGACTTACCGCCGTTTCGAGCAGCGCCAGAGCTTTTTCCTGTGGCTGGTGGGCGACGTGCTGCGGGCAGCCCTCAACCGCCGGGCGTTGGTGGATAGGCGCATCGACCCGCAGGCGCGGGTGGACGTTCACGGGGCTGACCTTTCAGCGCGCGACAATGTGGCACTGGCAATGGCTGCCAACCACATCTCTGCGGTGCTGACCGAATTGCGCGACCGCGGGTTGATCGATGACAGCGAGCTGCTGCGGGTGGCCTACCGCTTCTTCGGCGAGGTGCCGGACATCGCCTCCCTGCTGGAACGCGGGCACGCGGCAGGTGCGACAAATGCCAGGCCGCAGGCGGCGAAACGCGGCAGGGAAAAGCCGGCTGGCAAGGTTGACCTGGTCACCGGCGAACCAAAAAGGGATTGAGGAGGTGAACATGAAGGAATCGGAAAAAGAAGGGATGGTACACAGCGCACGCATGCAGTTGGAAGCCCAGGCCAGTCAGGGTGAGTTCGACATCCTGGCGATCACCGCCGGCGAGGGTAACGGCTGGCAGTTTTCGCCTGAGGTACTGCGCGGCTCGCTGACTTTGTGGGATGGTTGCGAGTGCTTCGTGGACCATGCCCTGGAGGGACATTCGCTGCGCGATCTGGCCGGTGTGTGCCATTCACCGCAGTTTGACCCTGGTCAGCAAGGCGTGCGGCTGCGCGTCCGACCGGTGGGACCGGCTGGACCGGTGTTGGCCGAATTGGGACGCGCCATGTTGACGGAGGGACCCAGGCCAGCGGTCGGATTCTCGGCTGATCTGATCTTCGAGGCCAATGGCAAGGTTGTTACGCGCATTTTACGCGTTTTAAGCGTCGATCTGGTGCTGGAACCGGCCCGCGGCGGTCAATTTTTGCGGGCGTTGAACCAGCGCAACTCCTATCTAAACCTGAAAGGACAAAAAGTAATGGATGAGAACCAACAAAACCTCGAAATCACCCACCAGAATGATCCGGCAGTCCCGGAGGTGCGCGCAGAACTTTCCGGCTTGCTGCTGGAAACCAGCCTGGCAGCAGCCCATCTACCGGCAGCGCTGACCGACCGCGTGCGCCAGCGTTTTTCCGGCCGCCCCTTCGACCCGGCCGAATTGCAGACAGCCATCGCTGACAGCCGCGCGCTGGTGAGCGAATTGACCGGCGCAGCCGTGGTGCAGGGTCCCGGGCGGGTGCAAGGCATGTTCTCCAGCGAGGATCAGATCGGTGCGGCGGTGCATGACCTGCTCGGCGCGCAGCGCCCGGCCAACCTGAACGGCTTGCAGGTGCAAAAGCTGAGCGGTATCCGCGAGCTGTACACCCTGATGACCGGCGACGCCGACTTTTTTGGTGGGTACGATCCCAAACGGGCGCAATTTGCCGCCAGTGCCGATCTGCCGGGCTTGCTGAAGAATGCACTCAACAAACTGGTGGTCATGGGTTGGCAGGAACTGGGGCGCAGCGGCTACCGCTGGTGGGAACCGGTGGTTTCGGTGCAGCACTTCACCAGCCTGCACGACATCACCGGCGTACTGGTGGGCGAGGTGACGGTGCTGCCGTCCGTGGCAGAAGGGGCTGCTTACACCGAGTTGGGCGTGGACGATTCGGCTGAGGTTGGGTTGTGGGGTAAGTACGGCGGGTATGTCGGCCTGACGCTGGAGATGTTCGAGCGCGATCAGACCCACAAGCTGCGCCAGTACCCCTTCAAGCTGGCTTCGGCCGCCTTGCGGCGCATTTCCGCGCTGGTCGGGGCGGTGTTCACCGCCAATGCCGGGGTCGGTCCGGTGATGGCAGACACTTTCAACGTCTTCAACGCCGCCAATCACGGCAACCTTGGCAGCGCCGCACTTGATTCGGCCGCCTGGGAGGCTGCCAGCAAAGCCATTTACGAGCAGCCGATGCTGGTCAAGACCGGCGGCACTGCGCCCCGGCAGGCGCTGGACGGGCGTTACCTGATCGTGCCGCGCGCGCTGCGGTTGAATGCCATGCGCATTCTCTACCCGTCCTTTGAGCGTGAAACCAGTATCTTCTCGGAGAATTTGCAGCGCGGCGAGATGGGCGATGTGATCACCTGCCCGGAGATGAGCGATGCCAACGACTGGGCGGCCGCGGCTGACCCGAAGCTGGCACCCGCCGTCATCCTGGGCGAGCGCTTTGGCCTGCTGCCGGAAATCTACCTTTCCGATAGCGAGACCAGCGGCGCGCTGTTCACCAATGACGAGATGCGCATGAAGGTGCGCCATTGGGTCAGCGTGTTTGTGGCCGATTACCGGCCGTTGTACAAGTCCAACGTGGCGGCGTAAGCCTGCTGCCCAAGTGCGGGGCGGGCGGCGAGTCTTTACTGCAGCTGGCCCGCCCCGCTGGAGAACTAAAAGGAGGATTCGATGACGATCTGGGAACAAGTTCGTAAAGTGCTGCGCTCGCGCAAGTTTTGGGCGCTGCTGGCAGCATTGACTGCGGTAGCGGCGGGCTTGAGCAGCGGCCAAATCGATGTCTGGCAGGCGGTGCAGGCTGCCATTGCAGCGCTGGCGGTGTATTCCACCGGCGTGGCGATCGAAGACGCCGGGCGTGCCCCGGTCAAACCGGAGGGCGGCGATGCCCCGCAGCAAACGCAGCGTTGAACCGACCGTCGCCGTTGATCTGCCGCCTTTTGCCACTGCGGCGGCACAGCGCATGGGGATCGATCTGACCGCGCTGCGCAGCTGGGTGCTGCGTCCGGACGGCAGCGTGGTGCTGTTGTGCGCCAACGGGATGAAGTTTGTGGTGATTCCGGAATAAAGGCCGTATCGGGGTGCTGGCTGTTTTTTTTCTGCAGCCGGCCTCCGGCAAGGCAAACCGGGAAGGAGGATTTATGAATGCATTGGGTGTAGATGTCAGTCACTGGCATCTGACAGTCGATTGGAAGCCGCTGAAGGCCGCCGGCGTGTGCTTCGCGGTCGTCAAGGCCAGCGGCGGCGTGAAAGGCGTGGATCCGCTGTTGCGCTCGCATTTCAACCAGGCCAAAGATGCCGGGATGGTGACTGGCGTGTTCCACTGGGTGGATCCCACCGAGCCCGTACGTCAGCAGGTTGACCATTTTTTGGCAACCTGCGATGGGCTGGATTACGACTTTGCCGCGCTGGATGTCGAGCAGCAATGGCAGTCGTGGCAGGAATGGGGTGTGCAGAAAATCGTCCGCATTGTACCGCCGGAACGCATCAGCGCGCATGCCCGCGAAACAGCCGAGATGCTGCGCTCGTCTATCCGGAAACAGGTGGTTATCTATACGCGCACCAGCTTTGTGCAGGATTATGCCCGCCCGATGCAAACCTGGCTGCCAGGCTGGCCGCTTTGGCTGGCATACTACCCGTATCCGCGCGGGCGGGTGACGGTCAGCTGGGAGGAGTTGTTTAAAAAACACCCCCCACGCATCGCTGGTCCGCGGTTACCGCAGGGCTGTAAGGACTGGCGTTTCTGGCAGTTCAGCGGCGACCGCTTTGTGCTGCCTGGGGTGGTGTCACCGCTGGATTTGAACTATTTTAACGGCGATGAGGCGCAGCTGCGTTCCTGGCTTAACGAAGGGTTGGCTGCTCCAGAAAAATTCACCGACACCGAAAAACTGCGTCTGTTATGGGATGCCCATCCCGAATTGAGACGGCTATGAGCGGCTATACAGATATCCTGGCACGTCTGCGCGCCGGATTGATCGACGCCAATGGGTTGATATGGGATAACAGCGAATTGGATGAGGCTTTGCGGCAAGCCCTGGCGGATATGGCGCTGGCTGCGGGGTCCGAGTACACATTGGACGGGTTGGACGGGGCGCTGACGACCAGCTTGCCAATGGTGCATTTCGCTACCCTGGTGCGCGGCGCCGCAGCGTATGCGCTGCTCTGGCGGGCAGCCGAACGCGTGGATGCCTTCAACGTCCGACCCAATTTACCCGCTGAGGTTCTGTCAGCGGCGGTGGCCTTGCTGGCACGCTTTGAGTCAGCCATGACTCACCTGGCAGCGCTGCGTACTGTCGGGCTGCAAACTTCCGTGGTCACGCCGTATCCCGACGGGACTGAGAGTGCTCAACCCGGCTGGCAGCTGCCTGACGCGTTGGATGAAGCGGGAGGGTAACCCATGGTTTCGCTATTTTTTGCGGACAAAGAGAACCAGTACCGGTTTTACCTTCACGGAGCGGGGGTGGTCCCGCCGGTACGCGGCACATCCCGCCAACCCAAACCGGATCAACTGGAAGGCGGGTTGGTGGAGGAAGTGCTGACCATCGAATGCAAGAACGGCGATATCCGCGGTCTGGTCACCGGGTTGGAACAGCGGCTGGCGCTGGCCAAAGCCGGTATTCAACCGCTGTACCTGTGGATTGAATCTGACTTGAGCGTGCTGCCGGTGGGGGCGCAGGTACTGGACGGACAGGTGGAATTGCTCGGCGGTGGCACTGCAGACCGCCTGCACGGCTACCAGGGGTTACGGCTGCGGCTGGTCCGTGCCAATTGGCTGGCAGAGACGTTAACCACAATCCGGCTGCAGAACGCCAATGGGACGAACAACACTATCGGCTTGACCCTGTTCAATCATACAGACGGTGGGACTGGCCATGTCAACTATTGCGACGTGGTAGGGAGCGATGTTCGCGGGTCGCAGCCGCTGCCGGTGCGCTTTACGCTGGATGTTGGCGGTCCAACGGTAAGGCGGTTGGGAAAGATCGCCGTCTCGGGCGGCGCTGACCTTTGGGATGCCGGCGGCAGTTTTGACCATGTCCTGGAAGGAGAGTCTGCCAGCGCGGGTGCCGGGTGCAGCGGGATGACTGGCATTTCCAACCTGAGCGCCAGCGGTGGGGCCTATCAGAATTTCCAATGGACCGCCGTGGTGGAGACATCCGTCTGCCGATGGACATTCGATACCGTCCGGCTGAATTGGTTAAAAGGGCGCGGATTGCGTCCGGTGGCGCGCTTTCATACGCAACCGCCAGCCAATACCCGGTGGCGCTGGAAAATCCTGCAAGCAGACGGCGTTGAAATCCTGGACCAATCCGCCCCGGCACTGCTGGACACAAGCAGCCGGCTGCAGGTGCTGCCAGCCTTTTTCCCGCCGGTGAAATCCAACCTGGCGCCATTCAGTTCCTTTATTCTGGAAGGGTGGCTTGAGTGTCCAGCGGCGGGAACCAAGCAAATCGACCTGGATTTCGTTCACCTCTTACCGCTGGAAAATTTCGCGTTTTTCCAGCCGGTTAGCGGCCTGGACGAAAACCACAGTCTGGTCATGGACTGGTCCAGCGGCGAACTCCACACGGCGGATAACGCCACAGGAGATAAATCCATCACTCATCTGGTTTCGGGGACGCCGATGATCTTACACCCCGGGCGCAACCACCGGATATACATGCTGTATGAATCGAACTCAGGCTTTTTGACTTCGGATTCAGCCCGGCTGCGGTTGGCAGCAGGTGCGCGCTGGATTAATCCATAGGAGGCAGTATGGAGAAGATGAACGTCAGGCTGGCGCAGCGCGATTTCTCAGAGGGGCTGCAACCGGCGCTTGAACTGCAGGTTGAGCGGTTAACCTGGAAAGCCCTGGGCGGCCCGGCTGAAGCAGTTTTAACGGGCACAGCGCCGGACTCGGGCTGGGCAGCGCATGCGGCTCAATGGGCCCAAGACCTGTTGCGCCGGCCCGTGATGGTTGTTAATCAAGCAGGCGAGAATGCCTGGTGGGGCTATGTCCACCGGGTGGAGGTGGAGCAAGCTGGGCTGCGCCTGGTCTATAACCTGGATGATCTTGCCAACCGGGTATGCGTGCTCTACTGGCAGCAGGAACCGCAGTTGGAATGGAGCGGCGAGCGCAGCTTCACGCCCTGGGCTGATGACCTGGAAAGCCAGAAAATTTATGGCGTCAAGGAACGCATTTTTCGGCAGCGCTCGATGGATGCCGCTGAAGCGCTGCGGGCGCGGGACGCGCTGCTTGTGCAGCACAGCCAGCCGCAGCCGCGTTTGGCCAGCAGCCGGAGTGCCGGACAGAAAACCCGGGTCCGTCTGGAGTGCCGCGGTTGGTGGGAGACCCTGGCCTGGAAAATTGCCTGTTTTGATGACGGCTATGAGGGGTTTGTAAAGCCGGCGCAATTAACGCAAAACATGGGACGGACAGCCAATTTGGATGCCCGGATCGCCCAGAGCTTTCAGACCGCATACGGGGATTGGATATGTGGCGACGCGGTGGTAAATATTCGGGCGGTAGGTATCGCCACCGATCAGGTGGTCTGCGAATTGTGCGCCGATGTCAACGGGGTGCCGGGAACGGTACTGGCCAGTGCGACGGTCGATGCCAGTCTGGTTAGCGGATCGCGCTGGTGGGTTAAATTTTTATTCAATCCCAGGGTAGGGATCATTGCCAATACCCCGTACTGGCTGGTCTTTTCCCGCAGCGGAGCATTGAGCTCTGCCAACTACTATCAGGTGTATATGGACAACTCCAACAGCTATCCGAACGGCAAGCTGATGACCTGGAACAGCACTAACTGGCTTGATGCGGCAGGTGGTTTGGCAGATGTCAATTTTTATACGACCGGATACACCACCCGGCTGACGCGGCTAGAGGAATTAGCAGCTCCCGGGAACGGCGGTCAGTTTTTGACCGACTTGCAGGTACAAAGCGTCATCCATGGCGAAACCCTGTTAAAACGCGAGGGAATCCTGGATTGCCGGGAAGAATTGGCTGGCCTACTGGAGCAGGGTAGCAGCGGC
>CALMGN010000197.1 GCA_937863605.1 uncultured Anaerolineaceae bacterium | reverse complement strand
CCAAGCACCTTGATGACGCTGTGCGTCTGTTCAGCCAGCTCGCGGGTGGGGGAGAGGATAAGGGCACGCAGCCGTCCGCGTTGTCCACGCAGCAAACGCTGCAGGATCGGCAGAACAAAGGCAGCCGTTTTGCCGGTGCCGGTTTGGGCCATGCCAAACACATCGCGGCCGTCTAAAACGGGTTGGATGGTTTGAGCCTGGATTGGGGTCGGCGTCGAATATCCAGCCGATAAGATACCCGCTTGAATAAACGGGTGGAAAGCAAATTTTTCAAAACTCACAACAGGTCCTTTTGGCAAACAACGAGCCAAGGCGTACCCAGGCCCTAAAATTGTTTACAATAAAATTGATAATAGCTTGTTAGCTATCCCTACAAGGGTTTGAGTATAACACACTTTCCGGCAAAAACCACCTTTCCGATTTTGCCAACGCGCGATTAAGATTTCCATGCAAGTGCCGTTTCCAGCTGGCTGCGGATTCTAGCATACCCTTATGGGAGTTATGGGGTTAATGTAGATAATGTAAATAAATGTTGCTATAATCTTGTTGAGCAACGTTGACCCCTTGACGAAGGGGAACCATGTGTGAAATAGGAGGAAAATATGGAACCTGGCTCAATTATTACCTGGATTATTGTAGGCGCCATCGTTGGACTGTTGGCAGATTGGGCAGTCAAAGGCATTAAGCTAGGACTGTTAGGCGCAATTGTTGTTGGAATCCTGGGCGGCTTCCTTGGCGGCTGGATTTTCGGGCTGCTTGGAAATCCGTTCGGAGCCACCCTCCTCGCCTTCATCATCTACGCCTTCATCGGTGCAGTGATCCTGCTTTTGATCCTGCGCGCATTACGCCGCTGAAGCAAGTAAAGTGCACAAAAAAGCCGCGGACTGATTTCGGTCCGCGGCTTTTTGATATCATGTGCGCAATACCAGGATAAACTCCACGATTTCTGCCCCGCGGGCGTTGGAGAACCCCTTGTCCTCTCCGATCATCACAAATCCGCATTTTTCCAGTACCCGCCGCGAAGCAATGTTATCCTCGGCAACCCGCGCGTAAAGCGGGCGCAAATTTTGCTGCATAAGGAAAGCTTTCAATGCCCGGGTAGCGACACCTTGCCCCCAATATTCCTGCCCGAGCCAGTAAGTCACCTCCGGGTCGCCGAACCAGGAGTGGTGCAGCACATAGCCGGCCACCTGACCGCCAACCAGGATGGTGCGGATTTGTATTTGCGGGTCAGCCAGGATTTTCGCCCAGTGGGCATCAAATGCCGCCCAATCGGTGGCATTCTTGCTGGTGAAGGCTGCCATATGGTTGGCTTGCGGGTTGAGCTGCTGCTCGAAATACACCGCCAGGTCGGATGGTATCACCTTGCGCAAGCGGACAATGAGGGAAGTGGGGGGCGCCATGGGGTTGATCCTAAATCAGACATACCCGGCGGACTGGTAGCGCTCGAACCCGGCGCGGGTGAGGGCTGTCAGTTCTGCGAACAATACCGGGTCAGGCTGCTTGAAATTGAAGCAGGATTTGCCCTGCAGCCGTTTGCGCAGCGGATCGAACACCGCCTCGGCGCGTAGCTGGTACAGCTGTTTGAACACCAGTTTGTAATCGATTTTATCCATGGAACCTCAGTGAAATTAAAAAAGGTCGCTCCAAGTGAGGTCAGCAGTCCATTGGAGCAAAGCCTCTCAAATTCGGGGAGGGCTGTCAATGTTCCAAATGTGATTTTGCCTCGTGCGCGGCTTTTTCCATGGCTTCAAACATTTCGGCCGCTTCGGCAGCTTGCTGGCATCCTCGTCGCTGACGGTTTTGACGCCGAGCAGAAATTCGCTGCGGGTGAAGCGCAGTTGGGTGACGAGCGGGTGAACTTCCATAGTTACCTCCGGTTCATGATGCGGGACAGCTGTCTGGCCAATCCGTGTTGCTGACAAGCAGGGTTGTCAAATTAGTATAACCAGGTTTTCCCGGCAGTTCTATCCCCGACCAGCTGGTTTTACCCGAGCCGTGTTTCAGGGTACAATCATGCCTTGATCGGGCATGCGATTTTGTGTTCCGCTGAATGGGGCCTGCTGAATGGAAAACAAGAACCGCATCAGTGCATATGACTTCATCAAACTGGCCTTCGTGCTGGTTTTGGCAGCTTTTGTTTTTGTGGTTGCACGGCCTGCGTCGCAGCCTGTCCCGGTCGCCGATACCCGGCTGCCGGAATTTCCTCCCGCCAGTTTTAAGTGGGAGTACGATCCCGGCACGCGTAAATTGATGAACCCGCAGGGAATCCAGTTATACCGGCTGGGAGCAGACGGCTCTTTCTGGCAGCCGGTGATCCCTGCCAGCGTGTCTTTGCAGCTGCCGGGTGGAACCCTCCTGAGGCAAAATAGCCTGGGCAGTTGGCAGATTTTCGATAATGCCGGGGCGATTGTCGCTTCGTGGGACGCGGCAGGTTTTCGCTGGGTGATGGGGCTCATCCCGACGGCCACACCCACCAGGCGAACCCCCACATTGCAGGCCAGCACTACGCCAACTCCCCAGCCGACTGTAACCCCGACGACTTCTACCTTGAAGGCAACAGCTACGGCCACCCAAAGCTGTAACACCACAGTCGAATCGCATCTGACCGCAGGCCAGCCTGCCCAGGTTGTGATCAACCTGAATTTGCACACCACCCCGGAAATGCTGGATAATGTCTTCGATGCCAACCCGGCCGGTGAAATCGTTGATGTTTTGCAAGGCCCGCTGTGCGTCCCGTACCTGAACAGCGCTTACTGGTGGTGGGAAATCCGCAACACCGAGGGCGTCATTGGTTGGTCGGTCGAAGCCATGCTAAACGGCGCGGAATACTTCCTGGCGCCATTGGAATAAACGGGACATCCGACTTGCTTAGCACCCCTTGATATTGTGTCCAGTTTAATGGGGACACTACATATTAATCCCCGTGCCCTCAGTTGCTGAAATTACCAGACAAAGGCACGGGGGGTGTTTTGGATTTAGATTCGACTTTACATCCCCGTGCCCCAGGGCGCGGGAGGAACCCATTGTTTGGACGGGTCGCCTTGACCTGCCCGGGTCGACCCCTAGTTACCTTCTAACAACCGTTTGCCAGCGTCGGTGACGTTTTTGACCAGCACCGCGCCGCCAAGCGATTTGCCTTTTTTGATCAGGTCCTTTGTTTCAAAAACATCCAGGGTGAAATTGATAACGCTCATCGGGATATTGAACTGTGATGCCAGATCGTCGTTGGTGGCCAACCCCTCATTGGCTAACGCGTTGAGCATTTTTAGGGCCAATTCTTCATAGCCGGGGATGTACGCGCGAGCGTAGGCTTCGAATCCGTAGGGGGTTACGTTGAAGATCTCGACGCTGGCTGTCCCTAAAATGCGGGCGGCTTTGATCCACCCTTTGTCATCCAGCACCTCCAGACTTTTGTTGATCTGCTGGGGGACAAGGCCGGCTGCTTCCAGCGTCCGGCGGATATCGGAGGTGTTGATGAAGGTTCGCCCTTTGTCCACCGCATACTCATTGCATACCTTCAGCACGATCGCTTCGCTCGGTGACAGGCCCGGGATAACGGAGTCAACTGCCTGAGCCAGCGGCCGGGGCGTGGCAACGGTGCTCGGAGGTGCGCTTGGCACCGCTCTCGGAGCTGGACTTGGTGCCGCAATCGGAGCGGCTGTGACGGCAGATTCACCACGGATGGTGCGCACAATTTGCTGGATTTCCCGGTCATAATTGTCAAGGTCGCGAATTTTTACCCATTCGGTGCCGGCTAGAACTTCCGGGATTTCGACATTTTCGATCAACACCGGGATCAATTTACTGTGAATTGAAATCCGTTTCACCAGCCCGGCGCGCAGCTCCTCGGTGACCCAGGGTTTATTGGCGCTTAGGTTCGAAAGGACGATCAGAAATGCACTGGAGTTTTTTATCCCTTCGGTGAAAATCTTTTCGATGATGCTGTCATTATGCTGCAGTTCCCATTCATCCACCAGCGACTTGACGCCGTATTCGGCTAATTTATAAGTGAACGGGATGACGAAGCTGTTCTTATCTTCACTGGCGTGACAGATAATGACGGTCGGTTGGTTAGTGTCCATTTTTTCACCTGTTGGGTGGTGGGAAAACGATCCGTGAGAATATACGGTTTAAGGCGGGTTAAATAACTGCCCGCCGCCGTTGGCGTTCTTAACTAATTCTATCGTCATTTCCCATTTGTGCTATCTAAATTTTGACCGAAATTTGGCAGCAGCGGCTTAACAGTTATGCAAAGGTCGATTTCAGGCGTAGGGTGCCGTTCGACCGGGTTGTATATATGCCCGGTTGACCCAGCAAAACACCATCTGTAATAGCCGGGTCGAACGCACTGTGCTCACATGGAGGGTAAGCTTCAGCTTGCCCCATGCAGCCTGGACAAGCTAAAGCTTATCCTATAATAACCCATCGGCTAAAATAACTTTAATATTTCTTCTGGTCGGTTAAACAATGCGTCCGGAGCGTGTGTTTGGAACATTTCCGCCGCGGTATAGCCCCAGGTAACGGCGCCAAAGGCGATGCCGGCCTGCTGGGCGGACTTAAGATCGCGCACCTCATCACCCAGACACAGCGCCTGGCCGGGTTGGGTGTTGGTTTTCTTCAATACCTTTTCGAATTTGGCTTGTTTACCAAAGATCGATACGCCGCACTCGAACGCCAAGAAATGGGCGGCATTATCCGGGCCTAACACCTGGCGGATATTCTGCTCATCGTTGGACGAAACCACCGCCATCTTTATGCCCATGCCAATCAGCTTATCGAGGACCATTTGCATGCCATCCACCAGGCGAATATTCTCGATCTGGCTGGCCATTTTCTTTTGGACATGGCTGCCGATCCGCACCATTTTCCAGATGGGGATTTTGAATTCCCTGGAAATGTGGTGAATATCCACCTTGCGCAGTTGCTCCAGTGCCGATTTTTCCAGTCGGGGGAGTTTAAAACGTATGGCCAGCTCGTCAAAAATCGATAAAAACCAAGGGTAAGAATCCGCCAGCGTCCCGTCAAAATCAAAAATGACCAGCTGGTATTTTGGTCGGATGGTTGAAAGGTCAGCCATGAGGTGCATTTTACCCGAGGAAAGGAATCTGTGCTTGTGAAATAAAGAAAAAGGCCCGTTCATTCCTACAATCTTAACGAATCCGAGCGAATCCGCGGTAAAATTGTGCGTTCCCCGGTCAGACTTAACCAGGCAATAGGGATCGACACCGAACCTGACAGATGGCGCCAGGGTTATTTAAATTATCAATTTTTCGGAGTATGCTCCAGATGAATAAACCGATGCTTATTTATAATTCGACGGCGGGGAACGGTGTCGCTGCCGGAAAACTGCTGCAGGTTAAGGATCTTTTGACGCAGGCCGGGATTGATTTTGATCTGGTCATTACCGCCGCTCCGGGACATGCCATTCAACTGGCCCGGCAGGCTGCTGAAGACGGCTATCCAGTGGTCATCGCCGCTGGAGGTGACGGGACCGTCAATGAAGTCGTTAATGGTTTGATGCAGGCGGAACTCAATGGAAACAAACGCCCGGTGTTGGCGGTGCTGCCCGTTGGACGCGGGAACGATTTTGCCTATGGCGTTGGAATCCCTCAGGAAACAGCCGCTGCTGTGAATGTTTTAGCCGGTAGTTACCGCCGCAAAATTGACATTGGCCGTTTTGTTGGAGGGGATTATCCCCAGGGACGATATTTTGCTAACGGCGTCGGGCTGGGGTTTGACACCGTCGTCGGGTTCGAGGCTGCCAAAATCAAGTGGCTGCACGGGGCTGGCTCTTACCTGGTGGCATTGGTGCGCACCATCTTTTTGTATGCCAAGGCTCCGGTATATGAGATCGTCATGGACGGCGAAACGCTGCGCCAACCCTTCCTGATGGTGTCCATTATGAACGGTCGCCGCATGGGCGGATCCTTTTACATGACGCCAAATAGCAACCCCAGTGACAATACCTTCGACCTTTGCCTGGCCGGCCAGGTCAGCCAGATCGGCATCCTGCCGCTGGCGATCAAATTCTTCAGCGGGACGCAGCATCAGCATCCGGCGGTGCGCATGGCCCAGGCCCGGCAGATCAGCGTGCGGGCGATTCAAGGCACCATCCCGGCGCATGCTGACGGCGAGACCATCTGCACCGCCGGGCAGGAATTGTTTGTCGAGTTGATTCCTGACGCCCTCGAGGTCGTAACCATCCCGGAAGGGGCGCAGGCATGAACCGAAGGGTTCGCTTGATCAATTGGTTTTTACGGATCGTCTTCCGGGCTGTGTGCCGCATCGACATCGAGGAAATCAAAAAAATTCCTGCCAACGGCCCTTTGATCGTTGTTGGCAATCACATCAATTTTCTGGAAGCCCCGGTGCTATTACCCCATGTGGATAATCCTGCGGTCATCGGCGTGGCAAAAAAGGAAAGCTGGGGAAATCCCCTCTTAAAATTCCTCTTTGACCACTGGGGCGTCATCCCCATTGACCGGGATGCCGTGGACCGCGAAGCTTTCCGCCGTTCGTTGGCCGCTCTCAACCAGGGAAAAATTTTGGTCATCTTTCCGGAGGGGACGCGCAGCAAAGATGGTCAGCTGCTGCCGGGCAAGCCCGGAGTGGTTACTATTGTGATGCGCAGCGGCGTATCCATCCTGCCAGTTGGATTTCACGGGTACGAGAATTTTTGGAAAAACCTGAAACGGTTGCGCGCGACGGATTTTCATATCACTCTCGGCACGCCTTTTCATATCCATTTAAACGGGGAGGCGCCTTCGCGGGACGTGCGCCAGGCGGTTACGGATGAGATTATGTATAAAATCGCCGAGTTGCTGCCGGAACGCTACCGCGGGTATTACCAGTTCGAAGGCGCGGTGAATTACCGTTACGCCGTAGCTGATTGACCGCGCCATTGTCACCCTGAACGAAGTGAAGGGTCTCTGGCGATGCTGTGCAATTACTTCCTTCACACGCAAGATGCTCGCCTGGCAACATACCACCAAATTTTCTTCCCGCCCCTCTACCCAACCT
>CALMGN010000196.1 GCA_937863605.1 uncultured Anaerolineaceae bacterium | reverse complement strand
CTGATTTTTGGCAGTTCCCGCTACTGACAGATTTGTTCCCCTGGCAGGAAAATGGGATGCAATTCAAAAGAACATGGGTTATTTCAGAAAGTGTTGAGGTTTTAGAAAAAAGATGGAAAATTTTCCTGGCTTCACCCAATCGGGCGGCTTTGTTCAAAGAAACCAGAGATCGCAAGGTTGGGGGCATATATCCAAGCTTGGATGGTACGGGCAGAAAATTATCATCCTTGCGAAGTTTGGAAATTGATTCATCATTACCAGCTCAATCTAAGATTGCATATCGTAGTCTTGACAGACAATGGGCTATTGTGGATAGTAGATTTGGAGATTATTTACGACCAAATATGGTCCAATCCCATTCTACCAACCAGCTTTATCTGACCAGTTTGTTAACGAAAGTTGTTGGAGAAGGGCCGTCAGCCATAATTACTGCACTATTACCTGATATGGATCATTTTTGCAATCGAGGCGCAAAAGATGTCATTCCGCTATGGCAAAAAGCAGAGGTTTTGACGCCTAACCTCACCTACAGGTTAATAGAAACGCTGGAAAAAACCTATGGCAAGGGTGTTACTCCCGAAGATTTCTTTGGTTACACTTACGGTGTGTTATTTTCACCAAGCTATGTTCAGCAATTCTGGGATGAATTGACCGTACCCGGTCTGCGTCTGCCCATCACAAAAGACCTTGCACTTTTCGAGAACAGTGCCCAACTTGGTAAGCAGCTCATCTATTTGCATACATATGGCGAGCGTTTTGTCCCCCAGGGAACGAAGGCTGGACGGGTCCCGCCAGGTACGGCGCGCTGCAAGGCTGGCACGCCCGCCAGTAAAGATGAATATCCTGAAAAGTACCATTACAATGAAATCGCACAAGAATTATATGTCGGAAAAGGTGTTTTCAATCATGTTCGCCCGGAAGTCTGGAATTTCAGCGTATCGGGCTTGCAGGTGGTCAAATCCTGGTTAGGTTACCGCATGAAAGTACGATCGGGCAAGAAATCTTCCGTACTGGACGACATCCGCCCGGAAACCTGGACGTTTGATGATGAACTGCTCGATTTACTGTGGGTACTGGATAACACCATTGATTTACTGCCCGAAGTAAATGCAAATTTTGAGCGTATTTTGCATAGCGATTTGTTCAAAGCCGAAGATTTTCCCAAACCCACTGCTGCGGAAAAGCATTCCAAAACTACTCTATCCTTATTCGATTTTGCGGAAATTGAATCAGAGCCTGAAGAAGAATAGACCTATCCCGACGATTCGGGTTTCGCCCCGAAACGATAAATTGTGCTGCACCCTCCAAATTTAGGGTTTTTCTTCTTGACTTAACTACGCCATTGGCGTACTATTCCTCCACCATGATGAGGAATACCCATGAAAGAAGAGCTTTTTGCCGAACTGGTTGCCAGCGTAAAAGAAGGCGGGCAGATTCTGCGCGGTGAAAAAGAGGCCGCGCGGACTTTTCCGTACGACCGGCTGGATATCAAGCGCATTCGAGAAAAATACAAGCTGACCCAGGAGCAGTTTGCTGCCATGCTGGGCATCAGCGTGCGTACCCTGCGCAACTGGGAGCAGGGTCGGCGCGTCCCTGAAGGTCCGGCGATGGTGCTGCTGCGCGTGGCGGATTTGCATCCACAGGCCGTTTTGGACGCCGCTCGCCAGATGGTTTAAATCAGCCGGAACACCAGTCGTTTGGTGGATGCGCTTATTATGAGTATCTATAAATTTGTATAATTACTGGTGTGTTATCCATCTTTTACAATAGCAGATTATATAGGACATCAAAATATGAAAATTATTATCCAAGATCGCAACCTGATTTTTACACAAATTCCTTTACAGTTTCAACATCATGGCAAGGTGAACTTATTTTCGGTGAAGAATAATAAAACTTTAGCGGAGACATTGGAAGACCGAAGATATTCTTCATTGTCAATAGAAACCCATCGTCGGTACCCCAATTCATTAAATAAAAAGCTGGGCGATTTCCTCCTTGAACTAAAATTAAATGGTGACAACTATTACCTCCGCTTTTTAAATGAACATGGCAACAAAGTATATTGCGATTTTTCTATTGCAACCACTCCATTGAGCAAAGCGAAGGGAGTATACTCTTTTATCATCGGTGAAGACATAATGTACTTCGGAAGAAGTCATGATCCTTTTGAGAAAAGACTCAACCAGGGTTACGGACATATTTCCCCTAAAAATTGTTATCGAGATGGACAATCAACGAACTGTCATATCAATTCACTAATTGCTCGAAACAGCAGTGATATTTCGTTTCACGTTTTACCCCTTGACAACGATTTAGAAATCGACCGATTAGAAAAACAATTGATAATTTTGTACAGACCAAAATGGAACGTTCTATTCTAACTGTGGGGATTAATCTAATCAAAATGGCACAAACGTGATTTTATCACCACCTCTGATCGCGCCGGTCTCCGCCCGCAGGGCGATCTGTGATCGACCGAGCGTGCATCATGACCGCAGGCCCTGCCTTTTGTCATTGTGAC
>CALMGN010000195.1 GCA_937863605.1 uncultured Anaerolineaceae bacterium | reverse complement strand
GTCCAGATAATGTAGAGCACGTCCAGGCTGAGCAGCACCGCCTTGACCTGGGCATACGCCAACAACTGCGGACCCGCGCCGAAAAAGGCTGCCGCCACGATCAACGCGGTAAACCAACTGACTGCTCCGGCGCGGCTGCCGCCCCAGCGCAGCCCAAGCATCAGCACCAGTACGGTCAGTACGGGCAGAAAGGCAAGAATCCAGGTGAGGAAGGTCAGCTGCATGAGGATGATCGGCGAGGAAATCCCCCCGGGGGAGGTCGCTGTGATTATACATCACGCCGGATCAGTCCCTGAACTTGATTTTTAACTCCCAGGATATTTCGAAATGCAACATTCCTGCAAGGATATTCTTATGGTTCTTTAATGGAATTCCTGAAGAAACTGTGATATTATAACGTTATCAATCGCCTGGGTGCCCCCCTCACCCCGGCGATTGATGTTATATACGCGATTTATTTAACAGAGTTGATATAGAATATTTTCCTGAATTACTGGAAGTTCAAGCGATATTGCAAACGATTTTAATGCCTGATAAGACCATTTTATGATTTGGTAGGCGTAATACACGGTGTTTCGTCAGTTTGCTGGTTATATATTAGGACAATTTTTAAAGAAAGTAATTTAGAAAATCCAAAAACGGACAGAGGGTTGAACGATCAACCCCGTAAAAATGGGGGATATACCAGCCCAATGGTCCACCCATGCGTTCGACGCCAACCAGCCTAACCCGTTCGCGCCCTCAGTGGTCGGTTGCCCTTTTTGTATTTTCCTCTTGATTAAGCGTTCTCTAACGATCCGGATGGATCGATTTTTTTGGGGACAGATCGATTGCAAAGTACGGAGTGAATATCGATATTGACTATATTATTTATCTTATATATAATAGATTGATTGAACGGATACGATTTTACAACTAAACTTAAGGTTTCACCCCTGGAGGCTTATGTATGAGGATGCGATGAATGCGCAATTTTTAGCATGGAAGTCCAGAAGAAGGTGGTCCGATGAATGACATGCAGATGGAGAATGGGCATATTGAACGGCTGCACACGCAGCAGTTCGGAGGAAAGTCATCGTCCGATCGGGACGAGCTACTAGAATTCTATTCGGACCCGGCGACAGGTGGATCGACCTGTTCCTTGCTGACCCCGGCAATCAAGGTAAAACTGCGCGAGATGCTCTCTGGGCAGGTGCTCGAAATCCGCGTGGATGACCGGTCTGCCAGAGAGGATATCGAATCCTGGTGCCGCCTTTCGGGAAATGTGCTGTTAAAGACGAGCGATGGCGAAGGACCGGAGCTCCGTTTTTTCGTGCAAAAAAAGTAACCCATACAAGAAATATTTTGTAAAAAGGAGATTTTGAATTGGCAAATCTAATGATCAACTGCACGCATGGAAAAGAAGATGCTGAGCGCGCGACCCTTTCGTTTGTGGTCGGCAACGTCGCCGCATCCGCCGATCAAGAGGTGGTGGTGTTACTGACCATCGAGGGCGTTTGGAATGCCACCCGAGGTTACGCTGACGAAATTCGCAAAGAAGGCTTCCAGCCACTGCGGGAGGTGATGCAGTCCTTTGTGAACAACGGTGGGCAGATTTGGGTCTGCGGGGCGTGCGCCACTCCGCGCGGGATCACAGACGCAGACCTTGTGGATGGAGCCAAGATTATCACCGCCGCAAAGGCTGTGGAATATTTGGCTGCAGGCGCGGCATCGCTTAGTTTCTAAAGGGCGATAGCTGGGGGCAGGCTGCGGGTGGTATATCCGACGGCTGCCTGAGCAGGTGGCTTAAGGCAAGTTTTTCTAAATAACCAGTTATTAAAACCGAGCGGCCCACATCTTTATAGGCCGCTCGGTTTAACGTTTCTCCCGTTTTTGGCAGGCTGGCCAGTCAAGTGTTTTTCCCAGGCCATGTCAACAACTTGATTTATATAATGCGCTTTGTTTCTTAAAGTTTCGGTGGCGAAGGTTTGATGTCCTCCAGGATAATATTTTCGTTGAAATAGGCTACAATACCTGCGATGACCTGGCCAATTTTTGGACACGAATGGGCTGCCGACCTGCTGGCGAACCACATCGCACACGGCAGCGTGCGGCATGCTTACCTGTTCTGCGGCCCGCCCGGCGTTGGACGGCGCACCCTGGCGCTGCGTTTTGTGCAAGCCCTCACCTGCCTGCAGCCGCCTGCGCCCGGCCAGTCCTGCGGGAAATGCCGCATATGCGAGCAGACCTGGCGTCAGCAGCAGCCTGACCTGCACATCATCCAAATAGCAGAAGACGCCCAGACCATCAAAGTGGAACAGGTGCGTGAACTCCAGCGCTTGCTGGCTTTGTCACCTTACCAGGCGCGCTACCGTATTGCCCTGCTGCTGGGGTTTGAAAAGGCCACTGCCGGTGCGCAAAACGCGCTGCTCAAAACGCTGGAAGAAGCCCCGGAAAAAGCCGTGCTGCTGGTCATCGCCGACTCGCCGGATAACCTGCTGCCAACCATCACCTCACGCTGCGAAGTGCTGCGCTTACGCCCGATGAAGATCGAACAGTTGACGGAATCCCTGATCTCGAATCAGCATACGCCAGCAGAAGAAGCGAGCGTGCTGGCGCATATCGCGGCAGGTCGCCCCGGATTGGCGCTCAACCTGATCGATAATCACGAAGCCCGTGAAGAACGAAGGCAATGGCTCGAGTACTTGCACACCGCTTTAAGCGGCGGAATTATCGAGCGCTTCAACCTGGCTGAACGCCTGACAAAAGACAAGAACCGGCTGCGCGCCGGAATGCGTACCTGGCTAACCTACTGGCGCGATCTGATGCTGGTGACCGCCCGCGCCGACGCGCCGCTCACCAACCTGGATTATGCAGAACCGCTGGCGGCCGTCGCGGCGCAGCTGGATTTTGATTCTGCCCGCCGTACCGCGGCCGCTTTGGAAGAATCGCTGGAAGGCATCGAGCTCAATGTTAACCCGCGCCTGCTGCTCGAGGTGACGCTGCTGGACTGGCCTAGAATTACGCCCGTCGATTTACCAGCCATACTCCCAACAGAATAATCGCTCCGCCAGCCAGGGCTGCCAGATAAACCGGTTCAGCCAATAAAAATCCAGCCACTACCACGGTCACCAACGGTTCGATATAGAGAAACACGCCAGCCTGCGCCGATGGCAGCACCTGGAGCGCATCGTACCAGAAAATATAAGCCAACCCGGAGCAGGCGATGCCCAGGTAGGCCACCGCTGCCCAGCCGTTGGCCGTCAGGCTAGCCAGATCGGCAAAGCCCGGACCGGTGACGAACAATACCGTGGTGAACAACCAGCCAAATACCATTACATACAGCATCATCAACGCGGCCGGGAAGCGCCTTAGCCCATTGCGCGACAACGCGGAGAAAACCGCCCAGTTCGGCGAGCTGATCAGCATCAACAGGTCGCCGCGGGTGCCAAATTGACCCAGTGACAGGGATTGCAGATCGCCTTTGGTCACCACCAGCAGCACCCCAAAAGCAGCGATAAATATCCCCGCCACACGCAGCAGGCTCAGGGTCTCTTTGAAGAAAATCCAGCCCAGCAGCGCCATGAAAATAGGCGTCGAGGCCACGATCCAGGCTGAAGTGGTGGCTTGCGCTGTTTGCAGACCGGTGGATTGCAGCCACTGATGAAAGGTGATGCCGATCGCGCCGATCAAGGCAAAATAACCCAGGTCAGTTACTGGCGGCAGTTTGAATTGTCGGCGCCGGATGACGGCCGCGCCCAGGACCAACACGCCGATGCCAAAGCGCACCCAGACAACCGTTACCGGTTGGGCATCGCGCAGCGCGATCTTGGTGCCAACAAATGAGGCGCCCCAAAAAATCACCGCCAGCAAGATTTTCAGGATGACGCCAAGGTTAGACCGCTTCAAGGATTGCCTCTTCGTTTATAAGCCAGCAACATGTCAGGCTGCCAGCAAAATCTCGTCCAGCTGCCCGGTGGTGGGCAGGATCAGGTCGGCGCCTGCGCGGCGCAGTTCACGCTCCGAGCCAAAACCGCACAGCACACCTGCGGTCTGCGCGCCAGCCGCTTTGCCCGCTCGTATATCCACCGTGGTATCCCCGACCATTAAACAGCGTTCGGCTGGCACTCCCATTTGACTGGCAGCCCAATAAATGGGGTCAGGGAACGGCTTGGTATGCGGGCAGGTCAGGGCAGTCGCCACAGCCGTGAATGACGGCAGCAGGTAGTGCTGTTCGAGAAACTGCCGAGTGGTTCGCTCGCCGCGGGCGCTAACGATCGCCAGCGGATAGCGTTCCTTCAAAGCGGCCACCATCCGCAGGATGCCAGGGATAACTGGCAGGGGTTTTACTTTTTCGAGGTTACGGC
The DNA here is from genome assembly GCA_937863605.1 of uncultured Anaerolineaceae bacterium. GTDB lineage: Bacteria > Chloroflexota > Anaerolineae > Anaerolineales > Anaerolineaceae > Bellilinea. Next base: position 4,294 of record CALMGN010000195.1, on the reverse strand, counting down.
GAGACACGGCATTAATCAATCGCCCGGCTTCGTCGTCCAGGTGCAGACGGTCGAGCAGTTCGTAACCCCAGTTGCCTGGCGTTTCCAGCCCCATCACCAGCCAGCGAGCAGTGCGCAGGGTTTGTTTACCTGGCAATATAGCGCGCGTAGGGATTAAGATGCGCTGCAAACGATGCACCCATTGCTCATCGGTGTCGCTCAACGTGCCGTCCACGTCGAAGCAAATGGCAGCGATCCGGGGTATATCCAGCGCCACTTTAGCGTGCCCCGACAGATTCCGATACCGACAGCGACTGCAGCAGCAGTTGGACGTCCGCGCTGGTAGGCGCAACCACCCAGAGGGTCTGCGCGCCCGTACGAATGAAGACGGATGCGCCGTCTCCAGCCGAATCCCAATTCAGTTCGTCGGTGCCGCGGGTTTGGACAGGAGCACCCCAGTTTGCCGTTCCATACGCCCTGAAGGCAGTGTAGAATTCCTGCGCCTCACCTTCCGAATCCCATATCGTGGACAGGACCACGACTGGCTGCCCCGCGGCTTCGTCCCAATAAACCGCGTAAGAATCGCCGCCCCAACCCTCAGTTGCCGGAGCCGCCTGGTCATCCGGGATCTGGGATGCCTGCCGGGCGCCGCGCGCCAGGATCAAATAGGTGTACCATTCCCCCATCACGCCGCGGTCCAGTTCGCGCAGTTCGCGCCCGAGGGCGTTGCTCAAATCGGGGAGGTCCACCGGGACCGGACGGTCATCCGGATAGCGCTCGGGATGCAGGATTTGTTCGGTCGATACCGGCGGGTCGCCGTAGGCTTCATCAATGCGGGCAAAACCGCCCTCCTCGAACAGCGCCAATACAAAATCGACGCCCTGGAGATATGGGAAGATAAAGTCTTCCTGCAAAAAGGCCGGCGCGGTGTCAAAGACCGAGAGGTCGTTGTTCTGGTAGTATTCGTCGATTTCTTTGCGGTCCAGATCGGTGCCGTACAGGTACAGCCAGGATTGTTCAGTGAGCGATGCGTCTCCTTCGATCAACGCCTGAATGGCAGCACAGTACTCGCTGTCGGTTTCGCAATAATCCTCGTTGTAATTCATGCCGTCGCGAACGTTATGGTTGTAATCCTGCAAGGCATGCGTAAATTCATGAGAGTAGGTCGAACGCTGCGGACCGCTGAAGCCTGTGTCGATCACAACGAACATCTCGTCCGTCTCCAGGTCGTAATAACCGGCAATTTGCTCGGTGTACAGGTCGAGGTAAAGCGAATAGAGGTCGTAATCCGGCTCGAGCAGCCCAAATGCCGCCAAAACCCGCACGTCGTCCTCGACATCTTGTTGATTGTAGTCTTTGAAGAAATCCGATTCCACTTGCTGCCGCAGCTGGTCAACGCTCAGCAGCGCGCGGTTGACCGTTGGGGGAAGCTCCAGAGAACGGATGCTGGCCACTTGTTCCTGTATCCGGTCCATCTGGCGGGCAATGCCCGGCGGCAGATCTTTCTCACCTTGGCCGTTGGGGGTGGCTGTGCTCCCCATGGAGCTTGGGGCCTGGGTGGGCGTTGCCGGAGTAGGCGTGACCGTCGGCGGGGTGTAGGTCGGCGTAGCGGAGGGGAAGAAACTGTTCAGCCGGTCTCCAGCCAGGAAAAATACGCCGCCGGAAACCGCCAGGACAGCTGCCAGGCAGAAGCAGGCTACCGCCAGGATAATGACAAAGGAGAGGACGATGCGATTGTTATTCATTTTGTTGGGGGGTCCGTATGGGGCAATTAAACCACAATTTAGCCTGCACCGGGCGTCGCATTTAGCGGATGTAGAGTTGTAGGGTGTGTTCGACCCGAGCAGTAATTTTCCTTTGGGAACAATTAGTACACGCCCTTTAAGTTACGGGTCGAACGCACCGGCATAGATCAAAAATTATTATTCGGAGTGTTCAAACCCGCTCACAGAGCGCCTTGTGGGCGGAACGCGCCTTACCAACTCCAGATGGCCGTTGGTAAAGGTTATATTGACGTGGCGCGGGACAAACTAAAGTTTGTCCTACAGGTCAATTAATTCGACTGGATGAAATCCAGGGCGTACTGGGCATCGAAATAACCCGGATGCGCCTCGAGCGCAGCCAGGAAATCTTCGGCAGCCTTCACTTTATCGCCGGAGCGGTAAAGCCCCCATCCGTGCCACAGTAATGCCTCTTCCGAATTAGGCGTGATTTTTAACGCATATTCGGTAAGTTCCAGCAAATCTTCGGTGCGGTTGGTGTTGAAGTACGCAAAGAACGGACCAAATTGATAGCGCAACATGCGCTGCGGCAGCACATGCGAACGTGCCTCGTCATACGCCTGGGCAGCCTCGGCATAACGGTCAAAGTAAATCAGGTTCGACCCCAGGTTGAACCAGGGGAACGGGTTTCTTGGATCTTTCTCCGTCTCCTGGCGGGCGGTTTCCAGCGCAATCCGGCGGTTAGCCGCTTCGTCCCAGTTCTCACCTAAAATATAACGGATGGTCTGTTCCTGCTCCGGTTTATAAGCAAAGAAAAACACCCGGTTGAAAGTCTGCCAGCGCTTATCCAGGTCGGTGTAACTGACCACAAGATTCTGGCCAAGGTACGAATCCTGGGTGGTAAACACCTGGCGGGAGTCATCGTAGGCAGTAATCAGCAGGTAGTGCCCGGACCACCGGTCGTCGTTTGGCCAATAGCTCTCGGCCATGGTAAAGCCTTCCTCGATCATCACCGGCAGGCCGGCTGCGATGAATGCTTTGAGCGTCTCCACTGTGCCACCAACCCGGAAGCCGGTGGTCAGCCAGCCAACGTTGTGCAGGGTAAAGTTGAATAGCTCGTCAATGTTGACATTGCGATCCTGCGGAATGGGTTTGATCTGGTCGGAAATGACGAACTGGTCGCCTTCCCAGCCGTACATGCGCAGAAACATGGTCAAGGTTGCCGGGCCGCAATTGTTCATATCCTGCTTCTCATAGGCGGCAGGTTCCAGTTTAGCGGCTGCTGGCAGCGGTGTTGGCGTGAGCGTGGGGGTGGGTGATATTTCCGGCGTGGGGGTCAGGGTAGCCGGGTCCGGGGTTTCGGTGGGGCGGGCGGTAGGTGTGGCAGCGTCCGCAGCGGCCTGTACCGTGCGCGGAGCGGGCATGGGTTCCACCGGGTTGACGATGCCGCGGACATAGGCATTGGCGATTTCGACCCGCCAGGCCAGGCGCGACTGGATGCCCGGCAGTTGGGTTGCCAGCGCTCCTGCAACCACCAGTAAGCCGACAAATATCGGGACAAAGATACGCCATCGTTTTTTGGCGCGGTAAGCAGAACTATATTTCATCACTCAGTATTATCCATCATTAACTGCCCTGCAATGGGCAAAGGTATTTTGCTGTTGAAACCAGCAAGGTCAGGGGGCAGCCTGAACGATATCGTCGTGGCTGAGGAGGCGAATGCTGTTCAGCGGCCAGTAGATAACCACTGCCCGCCCAACCACGGACTCCTGCGGCACAAAACCCCAGACATGGGAATCGGACGACCGGTTGCGGTTGTCGCCCAGCACAAATAACATCCCCTGAGGAATTTGCCACGACCCATCATAGGCCGGTTGTGATGCGATGTAGGGTTCGTTGATGATTTGACCGTTGATGGTCACCTGACCGGATTGAATCGCCACGGTATCACCCGGCAGCCCGATCACGCGTTTAATGTAATCTTCGGGCGGCTCGGTGTTGTGATGAAAAACGATGATGTCGCCCCGGTGGGGTTCACCAAATTGATACGCCAGTTTATAGACCACCAGCAGCTCGCCTTCATATAACGTTGGCTGCATGCTGACATTTTCAACCCGCACCCGGTCGGTCACCGCGCTGATGGCAAAGTACAGCACCAAAGCCAGCAGGATGGTCTTAAGGGCTTCCGAAAGCAGTTCGCTAAACGTGTTTTTCGGGGCGGTTTCGGGTAAATCGATCGGCTCGACCGCAGTGGGCGTGATTTCGGGGTAGTCTTCCATCATAGTAAGGCGCATCTTATCACAGATTGGACCGGTTGACGAGGACCGATTGGATGGCTATAAGTAATGAATTCATGACCCAAACATGCTACAATAAATTACCACACAGGGAGGTTATCGTTTCGCAGAATAGTCATTCGTCGATCGCTGGCAAATCTGCATCAGGGGTCCATCCAACTTAATAACCGCGTCTTTCATAACCAGGAGGGTAGGAAATAATGAAACTATCGGTTCGTGTCTGGAATGTATTGGTGGCATTCGCGTTGGTGTTTAGCGTGCTCATGACCGCGCCCGGGCCGGCTGCGGTGTCGGCGG
>CALMGN010000194.1 GCA_937863605.1 uncultured Anaerolineaceae bacterium | reverse complement strand
TTGGATCCGATTGACGGGACCAAGATCTACCTGAATGGACTGCCTACCTGGGGCATCTCGCTCGGCAGCATTGTAAACGGCCAGCCTGACCTGGGATTCTTCTACATGCCGGTCACCCGTGATCTCTACTGGGGCGGTGCAGGGTTTGGGGCTTTCCTCAACGACATGCCCCTGCCGGTGGAAATTGCTCAAGATCTGGAAAACCCTTTATCCTTCCTGGCAATCCCGTCCAATGGGCATCGTTATTTTGATTTCGCTTACCCCCGGCTGCGCTGCTTTGGTTCAACTGCCGCCCACTGCTGTTATGTTGCGCAGGGGGCAGCGACCGGCGCGCTGCTGAGACGGGTCAATTTGTGGGATCTGGCGGGTGTGCTGCCGATTCTTGCGCAGACTGGCGTGCAGGTGGAATATTTTTCGCAGGGCGTCTTTTCACCCGAGCCGTATCTGACCGGCGGCAAAATTAAAGAGGAAATTCTGGTAGCCCGTGCCCCAATTTTGGGTAAAATGCGTACGTTGATCCATCGAAAATAATTAAGGAAAGATAACCATGACCAAGCATATTCTGGTGACCTACGCGACCCGCGCCGGCTCGACCGGCGAAATTGCTGAAAGCATTGGCCAATCCATCGCTGCCCATGGATTTGTTGTGGATGTGACCCCGGTACGGGAAAAACCCACCCTGGAAGGGTACGATGGGGTGGTGATAGGCAGCGCTGTCCGCATGGGGCAGTGGCTGCCGGAAGCGGTTGAATATCTGAAAGCCAACCAGGCGGCACTAAAGGCGATGCCCGCGGCTATTTTCACTGTCCACATTCTAAACCTGGCGGACGACCAGACCAGTCAGGACTATCGTGAAGGGTATATTGCCCCGCTCAAGCCCTTGATTCAGCCGGTCGATACCGCTTTTTTTGGCGGCAAACTGGATACCAAGCGCTTGAAATTTGCCGAACGGTTGATCACCAAGTTAGTCAAGGCGGTGGATAGCGACAACCGCGACTGGGATCGAATTCGCGGTTGGGGCAGCGGCGTCGCCGATAAGATGGAATAATAAAATTGAAACGCGATTAAGCCAGTAGCAGACTGGTTTTCTCTGCCCAGGCGTTGATCGCTTCCCAGTTGCGGTAATCGCCGGGTTTGATTTTCAGGTAACCGGCGAAGAACTTCATGCCGAAGCGCGTCCAGAAGTCGTACTTTTCTGGCAAATACGCGCCGGCAAAGCGCCCTTCCGCCACCGGCTTGACCACCGCGCGCACATCCTTGAGGAACTCGCCGACGAACGTCCGGCTTTGCTCGTCATCCTTCAAGACCGTCAGGCACACCATGAAAAAGGCGGTCGGCACGTGGGTCAATTCGGTTTTGTGGTCCTGCACAAATTTAACGGCCTCCGGTAGCCATTGACCACCGTGAATAGCACTGCCAATTACCAACGCGCGGTAAACAGATAAATCGCTGACATCCTTGACCGGCTTGACGTCCACGGCTGCCCCGGATTCGGCCAATTTCTTGCCAATGGCTTCTGCCACCCCGACCGTCGAGCCGGTGGAACTGGCATACGCAACCAAAATTTTCCCATTGTTCATCGTTGATTCTCCATAGCTTGTATCAATCCAATCGATCTCGACCGGTTCCGGCTGCGGCGTGCAGGCGCTGGTCAGCCCGGTGGCGGACAGCAAGGCTGCCCCCAACGTTACGCCCCCCAGTTGTAAAAATTTACGGCGGTTCATAGGAATCAAAAAATTCGTACCCTTTCATGGAAAATGAAGATGGATTTTGAACCTGCCTGCAACTGTTATTCGATTGGAGAGAATTTAGGAGATCAGCAAGTTCTACAAGGGATAATTGTAGGCAAAAATATAATTCGTGTATCGAAAAATGTCGTTGATTATTTGGTTAAATCGGCTATTAGGATTTGTTTATTGGTAAATGTTGATTAGTAATATACTTATCACCAAAGGTAGAAAAGAAACATGGAACTTCGATTCCCTCGCGTATTATGAAAGAGATTAAAATGAGCAGAAAAGCTATTTCGTTGTACGCATTAAAAGAAGTGGTCGCTGATCTTGGCCAAGTATTCACAACCAAAGATGTGTCTGAAGATATTCGACTGAAACAGGCTCACCTGAATCTTGTAGACCATCAACAATACCATGGTTTTGTGGGAGGGGCTTTGAGCGATCACCGGGCACAGCTTGAGATCGATGAGATTAAAAAAAATACGCCTCGCGGGTCTCGTTGGAAGAAAATAGGAATACCTCTCGAAGTTGTAACTGAAAGCCATTTTAAAAATTCATCCCAATCGGTCCCAGAACCAATACCACAACGGACATTTAAGAAAGAATTGAGTATTATTCCTGATTTCGGTCCGCAATATGCCCGAGACAATTTGCTTACCAGTAGGATGCGAAAACACCAAAGCTGGTATCGGGCTAATGAGTTACACCTCCC
>CALMGN010000193.1 GCA_937863605.1 uncultured Anaerolineaceae bacterium | reverse complement strand
AACGGCAAAGAATCGTAGGTTGGGTTGAGGGCGATAAGGTCATGGAATTAAAAAGGCTCCATGCAGCCCTCAACCCAACAATCCTGTCCGACCTCATACGGAATAATGTTGGATTTCAGGGCAGCGATCGGATAAACCAAATTAGTTTCCCTTCATGCCCCTCAATCCAACCTACGAACAACGGCTTGATAAAAATTGTAGCCCAGATCGAGGTCGATAATTTATCGCCGATCAAAGTTGATGATCACAGCCCAACCCGAGGTGTTTTCACCTTTCTGGTCTTCCGGCGGTAAAATAAGATCAGGCAGAATGGATAGCAACACCCGCTACAAACAGCACCAAGTGGACACTACCAGGGTAGCTGTTTTTGCCTGAAAGGAAGGGATCGTCCGTTGGGATGAATGAACCAGGTGACATCGAACTGCTTCTCGCGCGGCTGACCACCGAAATTCAGGCTTCGCGCAAGTACCGCGGCCTGGCGCTGCCCGCGGAGACCCTGCGCGGTCTGCTGCAGCAGGAATTGGTCAAAGGCCGCACCGGTAGCGCTGCCTTGCAAGCTGTGCGCGAAAAATTGCATAATATTGTCGCGCCTTATCTTGGCGACCCGGATTACCCGGCTGCGGCCATCATGCTGGAGCAGGCGGTTTGCAACGGTGACAGCGATTCGGTTAAAGCCGCCTGCCAGAATATTATGGCCGCCCATGCCTCCACCAAAGAGCGGATTCCGTGGCTCGACACGTTTTATCCACAGTTGTGGTCGATCACCGGCACGCCGGGTAGTGTGCTCGACCTGGCTTGCGGGCTGCATCCATTCGGTCTGCCGTGGATGGGACTGCCGCAGGAAACGCAATATCATGCCTTTGATTTGCACACCCCGCGCATCGAATCGATCAACCATTTCCTCCAACTGCTCGGGCGCGAACCTCTGGCGGTTGTCCAGGATATACTGGTTAACCCGCCAAAGCTTCAGGCAGACGTCGCCCTGTTCTTCAAGGAAGCTCACCGCTTCGAGCAGCGTCAAAGAGGTTGCAACCGCCCCTTTTTTGAGGCCTTGAATGTGCGCTGGTTGCTGGTATCATTGCCTGCTGCTGACCTGAGCGGACATCATTCGCTGGTGGACCGCCAGCGCAACTTGATGGATTCGATTCTAGCCGGGCTGGATTGGCCGGTACAGGAGCTATTGATCGGAAACGAACTGGTTTTCTGCATTCGAAAAACATGAGCCGCAAGAAGAAACGCAATCCTCAGCCAATCTTACCGGAAGCCGCCCAAAGTGTGGCGTTGGAACGCTTTAAACCGCTGCTCACCCCCGCAGACTATCAGGTAATGCTCGAGGAGCTGAAGCAGCCGCTGCCGCTTGCCTTCCGCAGCAACCCGCTGAAGGCCAAGCCTGGCGCGGAGCAGGAATGGGCCCAGCGTTACGGCTGGCAGCTTGACCCGGTACCCTACTGCCCAAGCGGATGGCGGGTGACCGAAATGCAAACGCCGGTGTCGATGACCCTCGAGCACCGCATGGGGCATTACTACATCCAGGATGCCGCTTCGATGCTGCCGGTCGAATTGTTTGAGCTGGACTCGCTGGAACAACCGCTCGTGCTCGACCTGGCAGCCTCGCCCGGCGGAAAAACCACCCACCTGACATCCCGGCTGCTTGACCGTGGACTGGTGATCGCCAATGACTCCTCCGCTGATCGTATTACCGCGCTGCGGCTGGTCTTGCAAACCTGGGGGGCGGCCAATACCGCCGTGACTCGTTTCCCGGGAGAAAAATTCGGGCGCTGGTATCCCGAGACCTTTGACCGCATCCTGCTGGATGCTCCCTGCTCCATGCAGGGACTGCGCTCCACTGATTCGCATCCCATGCGCCCGATTACCACCCGCGAACAGGACACGCTGGCACGGCGGCAAGCCTCCCTTCTGGCAGCAGCCATTGCCGCCCTCAAACCCGGCGGTCAGGTGGTTTATTCAACCTGCACGCTTGCGCCTGAAGAAGATGAAGCCGTGCTGGACGAGATATTGCGCCGCTACCCAACCTCGATCAAGGTTGAAGGCCTGGAATCCCGCCTGCCATCGCCTGCCCCGGCGCTGGCAGAAGCCTACGGAATAAGTTTTGATCCTCAGGTGACCCATGCCGCGCGCCTGTGGCCGCACCGCTTTCATACCTCTGGCTTTTTCGCTGCGCTGATTCGCAAGACCGGCTCGGTCGATTTTCCGCAGGCGGAACCGCCCAACCGGCCGCTCTCGCTGGTCGGTCAAAAACCGCTGGCTGGGGCTGCCAAACGCGACCTGTTTTCCTATTTCCACGACCAATTTGGTCATGCCTTAGAACCGATCCTTGACTTGTACCAATTGGTGTTGTGGCACAGCCCGGCAGGCATATTCGCAGTGCCAGCCGCCTATTTGCAGTATTTCAGCGGACTGCCCTGTCACCTATTGGGACTAAAACTGGCGGAAGAGACCCCTGACGGCTTGATACCCGCTCACGACTGGGTGGCACGCTTTGGAAGCAGCTTTACTTCCGGCAAGGTGGTGATACCCCCCGACCTGTTAGCGCCCTGGTTGCGCGGCGAGGACCTCAACTTTGCGCCACCCGCTCAGGCGCAGAGTGGCGTGGCGGTTTTATTCGACCAGGACGAGCGCTTCTTGGGGCGCGGTCGTCTGCAGGCGGGAAAAATCAAGAATCTGCTGCCGCGCCGGCTAGTTTAACCTGTCCGGGTTTCAAACCAGTCAATCACCAGCGCCGCGGAAACTACTGCTGCCGTCTCCATGCGCAGGATGCGCGGCCCAAGGCTGACGGCTCTCCAACCCATTTGGACAGCTTGATCGACTTCTCCGGTACTCAGTCCCCCTTCCGGGCCTATCAGCAGCGCCAGGTGAGTATTGGCAGGACCATTCTGCAGCGCAGCCGGTAAGCGCAGCGCGTGTTCCTCTTCCCAGGCGATAAGGCAAAGATCATTTGTTGCCCGAGCCGTCTCTACAGCAGCGGTGTAGTCCAATGGCGGGTTCAGTGGTGGGATTCGTCCCCGTCCACTCTGTTCGGCAGCCTCCAGGATGATGCGCTCCCAGCGGGAGTGCTTGTTTTCATACGTCTGTTTATCCTGCACCAGTGAGCGGCTGGACAAAACCGGGGTAAATTCAGCCGTCCCCACCTCGGTACATTTTTGCAGCATCCATTCGAACTTCTCGCGCTGCGTCAGGCAAAGGTACAAACTCAGGTGAACCGGCGGCTCGCTCTGGACAGGTGATTTTTCCAGCACCCGCCCGCTAACCTGCCCGCGGTTGGCATCGGTCAGTGCCACGCTGTATTGCCAGCCTGAGTTATCCAGCACGGTGACCTTTTCACCGCTGCGCAACCGCAGCACGCGCTGAATTTGCTGTGCAGTGTCCGCTGGAAAAATAATGGTTTCGCCTTGAATGGCGTCCGGGGGCAGGAAGAAGCGGTGCATCTTTAAAATTATTATACGTAGAATTTCACGCGTGCTCGAATTTTTCTTATTGGAACGGCACGGGGATTTTCAACAATATCCGGGAATCACTCGGTAACCCCCGTGCCCTGGGTTTAACCACCAACGGGTCCGTAGGAAGCCACCTACGCTTGCAAGATCGGGTCGGCATGGAAGCCCATCCCTACCGGAGAAGCTCTTACCCGGCTCCGGTGCCGCGCAGACGCGGGTCGAGCGCATCGCGCAGGCCGTCACCCAGCAGGTTGAAGCCCAGCACGGTCAGCATGATGGCAACACCCGGGAAGAACACCAGGTGCGGCGCATTGAAAATACTGTTGCGTTCCTCTCCCAGCATCAGTCCCCATTCCGGGCGCGGCGGTTCTGCGCCAAGACCAAGGAAGGACAGCGCGGCAGCATCCAGGATGGCAGTCGCAATCCCGAGCGTGGCCTGGACGATCAATGGGGTAAGCGAATTGGGGATGATATGCCCAAATAACAGCCGTCCTTGAGTGGCCCCGATCGATCGGGCAGCCACCACATACTCTAATTCCTTGACCGAGATCACTGTGGAGCGCACCAGGCGCGCAAAACGGGGTATCGACACGATGCCAATGGCCAGCAGGGCATTGATCAAGCCGGTACCTAAGACGCTGACGATGGCAATGGCCAACAATAGACTCGGGAAAGCCATTAACACGTCCATCACGCGCATCAGGACATCATCAACCCATCCGCCGATGAACCCGGCAATAGCGCCGATGATGCCCCCAATCAAAATGGCGAAACTGACGGTTGACACCCCAACTTGCAGGGACAGACGCGAACCGAAAATTACCCGCGACAGCAAGTCGCGGCTGTTGCCGTCAATCCCGAACAAATGCTCCGGCTGGTCAGCCGGACAGCCAAGCAAATGAATGCAGGGCGCTGCGCGGCGGTCAACGTCCCGCAAAAGTTGAATCGGGTTATAGGGAGCGATTTGTTCAGCGAAAATGGCCAGGGTCAACAGGAACCCTAAAATAATCATCCCGATAATCGCTGACCGGTGATGGAACAACCGGCGTACCGCTTCGCGACCGGGTGAGGAATATTTTATCTTGGAGGCATCCAGAATGGCTACGTTTGAGGACATGATGTTCTACCTGTTACTCCAACCGCACTCGGGGATCGAGATATGCATAAGAGACATCGACGAATAAATTGATCAATACAAAAATAATGGCGATGATCAGGGTAAACCCCTGCACAACCGGATAATCGCGCGAGAGAATGGATTGAACCAGCATAGTTCCCACTCCGGGCAGCGCGAAAACCGTTTCGGTCAATACCGCACCCGAAAGCAGTGAACCTGTTTCAATCCCGATGATCGTAATGACCGGGATCATCACATTGCGCATGGCATGGCTGGAAACTACGTTGCGTTCCTTCACGCCTTTGGCGCGCGCGGTGCGGACGTAGTCCTGCTGCATCACCTCCACCAGAGTGGAGCGCGTCATGCGGGCAATAATCGCCAGCGGGATGGTGCCCACTGCCACCGAAGGCAGGATTAAATGCCAGAGCGCATCCTTGAGCGTTGACCAGTTACCGGTAATAATGCTATTCAAAATGGCTGAATTGGACATGAAATAGACGACGAATTTCGGAACACCCGTCAGATTTTCCAAGCCCCAATGCTTTGCCAGGTTGATCAGCGTCACACTGGCGCCTAGCCGGCCTGAGGGAGGAATAAATAATGGCGTATCCTTCATCACCAGTGCAAAAAAGTACGCCAGCATCAAGCCGAGCCAAAAGACTGGCATGGATACGCCAATATTGGCCAAAATCATGGTCAAGGTGTCGGTCAAACTGTTCGGTTTTAACGCCGAGATGATGCCAAGAAAAATTCCAACCGTAGTCGAAAACAACATGGCAAACAACGTCAGTTCGATGGTCATTGGCAAGCGTTCAGCCACAATGTCGGAGACCGGGCGGCTAAAACGGATCGAATTGCCGAAATCCCCCTGGGCCATATTGCCAATATAGCGCACAAATTGAACAAAAACATTATCGTTCAAGCCGTAGCGCTCTTTAAACGCGTCGCACTTCGCCTCAGTCGCCCGTTCTCCCAGCATGGCTATACATGGATCGCCCGGGATTAAGCGAACAATCAAAAATGTGACCAGTAGGATGCCAATCGCTACGGGTATCAACAAGACCAACCGGCGGGCCATAAAACGCAGCATGATCTCTAAATCCTTTGCTGGACGAGTTTCAGGGTATATCAAAACAGGCCGCACATCTGCAGATTCGTGCGCCGCTCATACCATAACATTTGTAAAACAGGGAACAGGCCAGCCGACGGACAGCCAGCCTGTTCCTTATTATCCCATAAAAATTATTGGGGGTGTTTTTTCATAAGCTGGAAAAACACCCCCCTAACCTTTATTTAACTAAGGATTGAGATTACTCGGTCGCGTTCAGGAATTTGTTGAAGAACGCGGTGAAGTATTCAAAGCTGCCGGTGCGCCCGACATGGTTGGGGCTGGCAGCATCCCAAACAGCTGCGTAGGAAGCAACCACATCGCTGGCATCCAGCAGAGCACCGTCCTGGAATTGAACGCCCTGGCGCAGGGTGAAGGTCCACTCGGTGGCATCATCATTGGCTACATAGCTTTCGGCCAGACCAGGTTCAATCTCGGTGCCGCCAACCTTGAAGGCCAACAGCGCCTCAAAGATCTGTTCGCAAGCGCGCAAGGTCTCGCCGTCGGTCTCATCGATGCACCACAGGGTGGCAGGCTCGCCATTCTGCATCCAGACAAACTGGTCTGAATCGGAGGTGAGGACGCCCATCAATTCGTTGCTGAGCGGGCTGGAATGGGCACCGCCGATGCTCGCCTTGAAGGCCGTGGCAGAAGCACCGTGAGCAACCGGGATCATTACCACATTGTCTTTCAGCAGTTGATTGACTTTATCGTAATGCACCTGGCGTTGGACTGGATCAGCGATCTTGCCAGCAGCGCGGATCTCTTCCACAAGGTCGGGGTATAGGGAACCAAACTGTAAGTTGGTGTCAGCCGCAAAGTGATAGTCATAGAAGTTGGTGGCGCCAGGGTAGTCAGCATTCCAGCCCAACAGGTAGAAGCCTTCCTGACCGGCAGAGGTGGCATCGATGAAGGCAGTCGATTCCATCACATTGATTTTCACTGTGATGCCGACTTCGGCTAATTGAGCCTGAATTTCCTGGGCAACTTTATCGGGTGTGGGCAGGTATGAGCGGACAACATTGCGGATCGAGAGGGTTATCTCCAGGTTCTCTTTACCGGCCTCTTTCAACAGAGTCTTGGCCATTTCAGGGTCATACGGATACCAATCGACTGCATCGCTGTAGCCAGGCTTAAGCGCCGGGGGAACGAAAACCTTGGCGACCTGGGAGCCTTCAGCATAATACTGGTCGACGATCCGTTGGCGATCGATCGCATAGGCAATCGCCTGGCGGACTTTGACATCGTCAAACGGGGCAATGTCGTGATTGAATCCAATGTAGAAGATGTTCAGCGCCGGGCGGGGATAGAGCGCCAGATTCGGATCGGCCTCGATCTTGGCGAAATCTTCCGGAGCAGGGTTGTCGATACCGTCAACCTCTCCAGACTGCAGCTCGAGCAAGCGCTGAGCTGACTGTTCAGACCAGCGGAAGACCAGGTTGGGGATGGCGGCAGGGGTACCCCAGTAGGTTGGGTTGGCTTCGTAAATGACACGGTCGCCGCGGATCCATTCCTTCAGTTTGTAGGGACCGGTGCCGTTGGGGGCTTCGCTCATCTTGACCGAATCACCTGTGGTAGCGTCCATGAATTCCTTGTCGGCAATTGAAAAGACCGAGAAGGCTACCTTGGAGGGGAAGTCCGCATCAGGATAGCACAATGTGAATTTAACGGTAAATTCGTCAACCGTCTCGATTGACTTAAACTCGCCGCCATAGTCGCAGCTCGGGGCTTCGACCTTCATTTCGACGTAATTATTGCGAGGTTCGGGTCCCGCAACAACAACCGGTGTCGGTTCAACTGGCGGAACGACAACGGCGCTTGTCGGTTGGGTACCCGGTACCTGCGTGGCCACAGGGGTCGGTTTACAGCCAGCGATCACCATACTGGCAACTACAAACAACGCAAATAGCGTAAAAACCCATTTTTGTTTCATTTCTCCTCCTAAAAGAAAATGTTTGGCGATTAGTTTGTAAGAAAAGGTGCGTCTTCTAACTCTTTCCACCTCCTGAAAATGCGATTGGTTGTAATGGAATTGGGATGAAAATAAATGTAAAGCAAACAAGTCAACTTGTCAAGCTGAATGCGAAAATCCGCGATGAATCCGCAATAATGCGGTATAGTCTTTAAAATTCCAATAACGGGTCGGCAACATTTTTACTTTATGGACAAACTGGTACAAGACCTTCGCACCCTGGTGGGGATTAAGCTTACACCTCGACAGCTGGCAGCATTTAAAAAGTATGAAGATGAGCTGCTCGAGTGGAATAAGAAATTTAATTTGACTGCCATTCGGGACGTAGAAGGAATCCGCAGCAAACACTTCCTCGATTCGCTCACTTGCCTGCTGGCCTGGCGCGAGCGCCCGCCCGAACGTCTGATCGACATCGGCACCGGTGCCGGCTTTCCAGGCCTTCCCCTTAAAATTATGATGCCGCGCTTGCAGGTGACGCTGGTCGAATCGGTAGGGAAAAAGCTGGATTTCTGCCGGCACATGGTGGAAGTCCTCGGCTTGGACAATGTCACCTGCCTGCAGGCGCGCGCTGAGGAACTTGGCCTGTCACGCGAGCATCGCGAAAAATACGACTGGGCGGTAGCCCGGGCGGTTGCCAACCTGCCAGTGCTGGCGGAATATTTACTGCCCCTGGTCCGGGTGGGCGGCGGGATGCTGGCGCAGAAAGGCGAAACCGGCCCCGCTGAAGCCCACAAAGCCGACCGCGCTATCCACGTACTGGGCGGGCGGATCAGGCAGCTCATTCCCGTGCTGCTGCCGGGTGTCACCGAGGAACGCTTTCTGGTGGTGGTCGACAAGGTCAGCGCCACGCCGCCTGGTTACCCCCGCCGGGTGGGCCTGCCGGCCAAACGGCCGATCAGCTAAGCCGGTTTTTCAATCTGCGCGGCAAAACCGGAGCGCACCTGCCAGACTGAGCTGCGGGTGACGAAGTCGGGGTCAAACAATTTCAAATCGGTGGTGGTCAGCAGAGCTTGCTCACTCTCCTGCAGGGCTGAAAGGAGCTGCGTGCGGCGGCGGGTATCCAGTTCTGCCAGGGTTTCATCCAGCAGCAGCACTGGCCAATCCCCGGTTTTTTCGCGCATCCAATCCACCTCGGCCAGTTTGAGAGCCAGCAGACTGCTGCGCACCTGACCTCGCGAGCCGTAATCCCCCAGGTCTATACCATTGCCCATAAAGCGCAGCTCGTCGCGGTGCGGCCCAACCGTGGTGATGCCGCGGGCAATCTCCTCCCGGCGCAGCGATTGCAGCCGGCGGGCGAACCCCTCCTGGATTTGTTCCAGGGTAAATCCGCTGCGGTCCACTCCGGCTTCGACCGGCAGCTGGAACTGCCCATTGGTTGGCGCCAACGGGTCGTAGGCCGGACGGTATTGCAGGCGCAACACCTCGGTTCCGCCGGTTAACACATCATGGTAACGTATAACCAGACGCTCCAATTCCTGAATGGCCGCAATTCGTGTCTGGATTAAAAATGCACCACGGCCTGTGAGCAGCGTATCCCAATACGCCAGTTGACCGGGATCTCCGCCGCGTTCCCCCAGTTGTTTGAGAAGTGCGTTGCGCTGGGTCAAAGCCTGGACATATTCGCTCAAAGCCTGGGCGTAGCCAGGCACCACCTGTGCCAGAGCCAGATTTAGATAACGGCGGCGCTCTTCCGGTCCGCCCTCGATCACCCGGGTCATCTGCGGCAGGAAAATGACGGCATTAAACTGACCAAGCGCCTCCTGCATGCTGCGCTTGACTCCGTCCACCAAGATTTCTTTGCGCTGGCGACCGCCATTGCCGCCATTCGCTTCGCGAATCAGGCGGACTTCCATACGATGCACTTCGCCACCGCGGTGAAATTGCGCTACCAACCGCGCCACCGCCAGCGATTCATCACCGCTGGCAAAATTAATCAACTGCCGGTCGTTGGCGGCCTGAAACGAGGTGAAGGTTGCCAGAAAATAAACCGCTTCCAGCAGGGTTGTTTTGCCCTGGGCATTGTCCCCGACCAATAAAAGAATCCGCCGGGGCACTTCCATGTCCAGGCGGGTGAAAGCTCGAAAATTGGTCAGAGAAAGATGTGTCAGGTACATAAAAGCGGCAGCGGTGCGCTCGACTTAATCGGCAGCTATGCTTTCCTCTTCTGGCGAGGGCTTCCAGACCTTGGTAGCCAGGTCGGTGTAAAGGATGCCATCCAGGTGGTCGATTTCATGCTGGAAAATGCGCGCCAGCCAGCCGTCAGCTTTGATTTTTACGGGTTGACCGCGCCGGTTTTGCCCGCGCACCACAACTTCCACGCTGCGTTCCACCTCGCCGACCAGTCCGGGGATGGACAGGCAACCTTCGATCCCCAATTCAGTCTCCTCGGAGGTACTGATAATCTCCGGGTTGATCACCACATACAATTTTTTGGGGCTGTCTTCGATCTGGTCGTCCTCGTCATATTCGACGACCACCAGCCGATCCAGCAAACCGACCTGTGGTGCCGCCAACCCGACTCCAGGAGCTTCACGCATGGTTTCAACCATGTCATCAATTGTTTTTTGCAATTCTTTATCGAACGTTGTGATCTTGCGGGCTTTGCGCCGCAGAACATCGTTCGGCACGGTAACTATTTCTCGTAACGCCATTCCATCCTGCCTTTAAATTTTTACCAATTTCCCGTATTAACCCTCGAATTATACCGCGAAAGCGATCAGGGTGTATTTTCGGACTCGTCCGGCTGGTCATCCGCAAGTGGCTCTTCACCTTCCGGAATTTCATCCAGCGGGTTCTCTGGGGTCGCCCCTTCTATGTAATTATGGTAGCGCTCGATCCAATCCGCCATCTGATCATGACGCTCCTGCTCCTGCCTGGCTTCGTCACGCTGCTTGAGTTCCATAAAACTCTGAAACAGCTCGCGCTGCACTTCGGCCGGGTTGACCACATTATCAAAAGTGAAGGTTGATTCACCGACGCGGATAAAGACCGTACCGAAATTGAAGATCAGACCAATCAGGTTTTTCCGCTCGTAGTCAATACTGAGGATGTTGCGCAGCGGAGCCGACTTTTTCTCTTCGGTGCCCAGCGGCTTTTTGAAAACATCCATGATCAGTTCGGGGGTGATGATGTAGCGGTCGTTGCGCCAGTCAACATACTGGTATAACAGCCACAGGAACAGGAGTGGGCCGAGTATGATGAACAGCAGCGTGCCGGTCGATATGCCGATTGGGATGAGATTCAGCCAGATGAGGAGCGTGCCGATGAGCAGGATGAAGGACAGGAACAACGGCAGGCCAATTTTTTTGAGCAGCAGAAACCAGTGCGTGCGGTAGATGATGTTGCCATCCTCTTCCAGGCGCAGCAGGAATAATTCGGACATCCACTCCTGCAGCACTCCAGCTTTGACATGCACTGGCACATCCACACCATGTGGCAATCCTTTCTCGGTAGGCAGGTGTTCGATGCGCTCGCGAATAGTACGGTCAATTTGATCCAACTGCTCGGTGCGGCGGTGGAACTTCTTTCGGCCGCGTACCTCGTTAATCAGGTTAATCACCTGCTGCGGATGCGCCAGCCTGTTGAGGACAATTACCCCGGTGTAGGTGCGCACCAGGATGTCGCCATAATCAAGAAGCCGTCCGATCTGGTCAGTTTTAAGATCATCTGCCAGTATTGCATCCAGCGGCACCTCCTGGCGGCTTTCATAAATCAGCAGCACCTTCTCCAGCTTGACCAACCGCCGGTTGGTGACTATTGCATAATCGTTGGTCCAATCCAATACCAACCAGCCGAACCAAATCAGGAATCCAGCCATCATAACGCCAAGCAGCGTCACAGGCAGCAAAGTGTCAGGAAAAACGACGATAGACAGGTATGCCAGGGGGCCGATAAATAATGCCCCAATTGCCATGGCAGGCAGCAATTTCAGAATCAAAAATGTCCAGTGCCGCCGGGCAATAAAATGAATGATTTCGCGCGGGGCACGCCAATCCATTTTAAGATCCGTGGCCAGTAGATAGCTGTTTAATACCACCCGCATCGGCAGTGCGATCTGCGGGAATTCCTGGCGCAGGGCGGTCAGGACATTGCGGGAGAGACGCAGCACAATTACATCCGAGTGAGCGGTGGCGGTCATGCGGCGGCGCACCGACTTTTCAGTCAGTGCTTCTTCGCCAAAATAGTCGTGCGACTCAAGAAATGCAAAATCCTCAGCCTTTTTACGGGTTCGGCTCAGGCGCACCCGCCCGCTGACGACAAAGAAAAAGCCGTCCGGGACGCTGCCTTGCTCGAAGATTGCCTGCTTTTCCTCGTACAAAAATGCCTCGACCCGGTCTGTTACCGATTCGAGCTGCTCGTCGGTCAGACGATGGAAAATGTGGCACTGCCGGAGGATCTCCAGTACTTCGACGCGGTCAACCTGCATAATTGATAGTATATCCGATCTCGGGCACGAGGTTCCGTTATCGGTCCGCCTTAATTTGAAGATCCCCATGCCCCGACCGGATAGATGTATTTTATTGTAGCGGCACGGGGATCTTCAAATTATTCATGTCGACAAACCGACCCCGTGCCCGATTGGGGAAATTATCAAATCCCGTGTACAGAGCCCAGTTACCGATTCTGCCCATTTTGAAAATCCTCATGTCCTACCGATGGTGAATAGATGGGTGGGGGCAGGCTATTCTGGTACAATTCGCTTGCATTCGTGCAAGGAGGTAAGTTTGAGACGCGGTGATACAGCCATCCTGAGATGGATATCCATTGGGGTGCTTTTTTTAGGATTATTACTGGTTATTTTCCAACTAATCCAATACAGCCGGCTGCGATCGGCCTACCCCAACGGGACCGTGATCGCCGGTGTGTCGGTAGCCGGTTTAGACCGCCAAAAGACCGCGGAACGCCTGATCCAGGCTTACAGTATGCCCGTTGAAATGCGCTACGGAGACGCGGTAGTGCAAATCAAGCCGTCGGTAGCCGGGTTTAAATTGGACGTGGAAAGTATGCTGGCAGCCGCAGATCAGCAGCGCATTGCGCTGCCTTTCTGGACGGCCTTCTGGGGATTTCTGTGGAATCAAATGCCGGAACCGTCCGAAATCCCGCTGCGCGCCGAGACCTCAGACGAACGGCTGCGCGCTTACCTGCGTGACGAAATCTCAGCCCGTTACGATAAACCGCCGTCGCCGGCCCAGCCCGTGCCAGGTAGTTCGTCCTTCTCACCGGGACAGCCCGGCACGGTGCTTGATCTCGACCGAGCTGTGATCCTGGTCACGGACGCCATGCGTAACCCCGCCCGCCGGGTGGTCAACCTGACCTACTCGATCCAAAACCCGACCCGGCCCTCCTTCCCTAACCTGCAGGTTATGATGCAGCAGGTGTTATCGGTCAACAATTTTGAAGGATTGGCGGAAATTTACCTGCTGGACATTCAATCCGGGCAGGAAATTAATTTTGCCTGGAACGCGGGTGAAATCATTGCCCCCGGCATTGCCTTTACCGCCGCCAGCACCATGAAAATCCCGATCATGATTTCCACATTCCGGCGACTGGACGAACCTTCCCCGGCCAATATTACCAGCCTGATGGAGTCGATGATCGAATTGTCTGAAAACGATCCAGCTGACCGCCTTATGGAAGAGGTGATCGACAACCGCCTGGGACCGTTGGCCGTGACCGAAGATTTGCAAAAGATGGGCTACCAGAGCACCTTCCTGGCTGGATTTTTCTACCCCGGAGCTGTATTGCTGCGCGATTATAATACTCCGGCAAACTCGCGCACCGATGTATCTGCTGACCCCGACCGTTACAATCAAACCACTCCGGTGGAAGCCGGCATGCTGCTGAATGATCTCTACCAGTGCGCTTCAACCGGAGGTGGGACCTTCGCTGCTGTTTTCCCGGGCCAGATTTCGCAGTCTGAATGCCGTTTGATGATCAGTTATTTGACTAAGAACCGCATCGCCGTGTTGATCGAGGCTGGCGTACCCGAGGGGGTGCAAGTTGCGCACAAACACGGCTGGCTGACCGACTCGGCAGACGGGTTAATCCACACCATCAGCGATGCCGCGATTGTCTATACCCCCGGCGGCAATTTCATTTTTGTCATTTACCTGTACGACCAGCAGCAGCTGTTATTCGACCCGGCAAATAAATTGGTCGCCAGCATCACCCAGTCGATTTATAACTATTACAACCTGGCCGGGCAATAATCGAGCATTCAACGGCGCCCAAAGTATGCCGTTTTGAGTTGTTCCAACAGTTCTGCTGGGGTACATAATAACGGCTGGCAGATTTCCGATTCCAATTCGGTCAGCGCAGCGATTAATGCCTTGATTTCTTCCTTGGGGGTGGCAATCCGGTAGCGTTCACGCAGAGCGGCTAGCCGCTCGTGGAAATGGACGATCTGGCCGCTTTCGACCAGCTTGTCGGCAAAATACACCAGCTTTTCCTCCCAGCTGCACGGGCGATTGGCTTCATCCAGCAAATTGAACAGCATGTGGCGCTGCGCAATTTGCCCCAGTTCCAACTGACCGCGCTCTGCCAGCATTTTGGCCGCTAATATGCCGTGATCAACTTTTAAGGGGCGAGCTGTGATTTTTGCCAGGTCGTGCAGCAATCCGCCGCGGTGCGCCAACACCGGGTCCACTTCTTCGCCTGCCTGCCGCAACCAGACGGCTATCTGGTACGAAAGCGCGGCGACCATGTCAACATGGACCAGCAGGTTGGCGCTGGCATCTTGATCGATCAGCCAGGCGCGTGACTCAGCGATGGAGGGCAAGGCCAGGTGATTCAGGGCGGCTGGCAGATCCGTCATAGATAGAATTTCAGCCGAGTGCTGGGGTGCCAGCGCCGGAGCTGCCTTGCCGCGCGGGTTGAGCCAGACCGAACGCCAACCGGCACCAGCGGCGCCAAGAATGTCAAAGGTGTAGCTGTCGCCCACCATGACCATTTCCGATCGTGGAATTCCTAATTTTTGTTCCAGGGCCAAAAAGAAAGCCGGTTCCGGTTTACGCGCGCCGTCCAGTTCAGCCGGGGTGTAAAAAGCCGTAAAATCCTGGTCCAACCCAAGCCGCGCCATGGCTGCCTTGACCTGTGCGCCATCTGAATCACTGGCGTTCGAACCAACCACCAGGCGGTAGCGCCCGTCCAAGGCGTCCAGCATCTCCCGAACTCCAACCACAGCTTGCAGCACCGGCCATTGAACCATCGGCCCGGCCTGAGCCGGGTCAATTTTTACCAGGGTATCACCGCCATCAAAAACGATCGTTTTAATCGGCATAGAAGGCACTCCAGAGGTCAATTTTACCTCAGCCACACGCCGAAAATTCCGCGGCGGGGGCTGATGGTATAATCCAGTCCATGCCATCCCTCGTCGCAATCGACCTTGAAACCACCGGCCTAGATTCCCAAAAAGACGCCATTATCGAAATAGCCGCGGTTCGTTTTTCCGGCAATCGAGTGGAAGCCGAATGGACCTCGCTGATTAATCCCGCCCGTGCCATTCCAACATTGGTTACCCAGTTGACCGGCATCAACAACGATATGGTGCGCAATGCCCCGCCTATTAAGGCTGTCATTCAAGAATTAGCAGATTTTGTAGGCGATTCTCCGGTGGTTGGGCATAATGTGCAATTCGACCTGGGTTTTTTGCGGAAAAACGGCATCCTGGGATTGTCCGAACCGATTGACACCTACGAGCTGGCTGCTGTGCTCATGCCAACCGCCAGCCGCTATAACCTGGGCTCGCTCGGGCAGATTCTCAGTATTCTGATCCCCAATTCGCACCGGGCACTGGACGACGCCCGCCTGGCGCACGCTGTTTATATGGAGCTGTATGAACGTGCCATTCAGATGCCAATCGAATTGTTGGCTGAAATTGTGCGTGACAGCGAATCAGTGAATTGGGACGGCGGCTGGTTCTTTGGCCAAATTATGCGCGCCCGCTCCCGCCAACCGATTGGCGCCCGTCAGACGCAGCCGCATGATTACGGCGCGCTATTCGCTTCTACCGCAGCGGTCTTATTGCCGCCGCTCACGCCGCCAGAAACGCTCACTCCGCTCAACGTGGATGAGGTGGCGTCCCTGCTGGAGTACGGCGGACCTTTTGCGCGCTATTTTGAGGGGTACGAGCAGCGCTCGCAGCAGGTGGAAATGCTGCGGGCTGTCACCCGCGCTTTTTCGGACGGCTACCACCTGATGGTCGAGGCCGGCACTGGCACGGGTAAATCCTTTGCGTACCTGGTCCCGGCTGCATTATGGTCAATGCAGAACAACGCCCGGGTGGTGATTTCAACCAATACCATCACCCTGCAAGAACAACTAATCAATAAAGACATCCCCGACCTGCGTAACGCACTTGGTCTCGACCTGCGCGCCGTGGTGCTCAAGGGGCGCTCCAATTATTTGTGCCCCCGCCGCCTGGAAGCGCTGCGCACTCGTACGCCTGATAGCGCAGATGAAATTCGGGTGATGTCAAAGGTGTTGGTGTGGTTAAGCGAAGGCGGCTCCGGCGACCGCTCGGAGATCAACCTGAATGGTCCGCTGGAACGCGAGGTCTGGTCGCGGCTCTCGGCTGAGGATGAAGGTTGCAAAGCCGAGGTCTGCATGAGCCGTACCGGCGGGGCTTGCCCCTTCTACCGCTCGCGCATGGCAGCCCAGTCTGCCCATTTAATCATCGTCAATCATGCGCTGCTGCTTTCGGATGTGGTCACCGGCAACCGGGTTTTGCCCGATTACTCCTATCTGGTTGTTGACGAAGGGCATCACCTGGAATCTGCTTCGACCAATGCGCTCAGCTACAAAATCACCCAGAATGATCTGGCACGCATGCTGCGCGAATTGGGCGGCGCCTCCAGCGGCATTTTAGGACGGCTGCTGAACCAGGTGCATAACCTCCTCAACCCTGCCGAGCTGGCATCCCTCACATCCTCCATGCAGCGCGCCACCGACCTGGCCTTTCGTCTGGAAAGCCAGATGACCAATTTTCTGCGCACTGTCGATTTGTTCATGGATCATATCCGCGACGGCGCGCCAGTCAGCTCGTATGGGCAGCAGGTGCGCATTTTACCCGCCACCCGCACGCTGCCCGCCTGGACCGAGGTTGAAATGGCCTGGGATTCTACCGGCGAAACCATGAGCCTGCTGCTTACTTTGGCCGGGCAAATTCACCAGAACATCAGCGAGGTGTTCGACCAGCCGCCCGAGGAAATGGAAGACACCATTGGCAACCTGGGCAACATCATCCACCGGTTGACTGAAGCGCAGGGTTACATGGCAGCGTTGGTTTCGCAGCCAGACCTCAATTACATTTACTGGGTTGAAATTCAGCCCAACACCAACCGGCTGGCGCTGCAGATCGCGCCGCTGCATATTGGTCCGCTAATGGAACAATTCCTTTGGCATGAAAAGAGCAGCATTGTGGTGACCTCCGCCACCTTGACCACACAGGGCGAATTCGAGTATCTCAAGAGTCGCTTGAACGCTGATGAAGCCGATGAATTGGTGCTCGGGTCGCCTTTTGATTATGAAACATCCACCTTGTTGTTCCTGCCGAATGACATCCCCGAGCCCAACGACGCCAACGGCTACCAACGGGCGGTGGACCAGTCCCTGGTGCGGCTGGCAAAGTCCAGCCGCGGCCGAATGCTGGTGTTGTTTACCTCGTATGCACAGCTGCGCAAGACTTCTCAGGCCATTACCTCCCCACTCCTTGAAGAAGATATTCAGGTGTACGAACAGGGTGAAGGGGCGTCCGCCAATACTCTGCTGGAAACCTTCCGCAGTACCGAAAAAGCCGTCTTGCTTGGCACGCGCGCCTTTTGGGAAGGCGTTGACATCCCCGGTGATGCACTATCGGTACTGGTGATCGTCAAGCTGCCGTTCGACGTTCCATCGGACCCGATTGTCGCTGCCCGCTCCGAGACCTTTGACGATCCCTTCAACGAATATCACCTGCCAGAGGCGATTTTACGCTTCCGCCAGGGGTTTGGCCGGCTGATCCGCACCCAATCCGACCGCGGGGTGGTGGCAGTTCTTGATAAACGTCTGCTCTCCAAACGCTACGGCCGCTCCTTTCTCGATTCACTGCCGGATTGCAAAGTCCAGGTTGGCTCGCTGCGTGATTTACCCGCACTGACCGCCCGCTGGCTCAACCTCTAACTGACGATTCCATCTGCCTGGGAGAAAATTCAATGCCTGCCATCCCTGAATTTATCGCCCGCAAAGTTTATATTAACGACAGTCTGCAGTCCGCTGCGGATGGGTTCACGTTCAAATTGGTAAACCCCTTTACCCCGTTCACCGTCACCCGTCTGCAGTTGGAAGTCGGCGGGCAGACGGTCCCGGCCGATCAGATCAGTATTACGCTGGCTCAGTCGGCACCAGTCTCGGCGGCGACCATCAATGGTCAGGCGCCCATCGTTTTCCCGGTTAATCAAACCGTGACCGTTCGAGTCGCGGGAATTTCCATTGGGGAGCAGCCGCTGCGGGTGTCAGTCGACACCGTGGAAACCGGCCCGGTGGCCTTCACGATCCAGCACAAAATCTCGACTGCAAAAACCCCGAAGGCAACCCGCTGGCAGCCCAAAACCAGCCTGTTGGATATCCTCAAAGGGCGACCGCGCGCCATTCTACGGCTTGACGCGGATCGAACCATCGGTGAGATCAATCCTCATATTTACGGGCACTTCATCGAGCACCTGGAACGCTGCATTTACGGCGGCATCTGGACGGACAACGGCGAAAAACTGCGCGAAGATGTGCTGCGCCTGATCCAACCGCTCAAACCGACCGTGATTCGCTACCCAGGCGGCAACTTTGCCAGCGCTTACCACTGGGAAGACGGCATTGGTCCGCGTGAATCGCGTCCAACGCGCTATGACCCGGCCTGGAAAGCTGAAGAGAGCAACCAGGTTGGCACCGACGAGTACATCGAATTGTGCCGGCGTACCGGCGCTGACCCATATATCTGCGTCAATGATGCCACCGGCACACCCGAAGAAGCCGCCCGCTGGGTTGCCTATTGCAACCAGGACGCTCAGGGCGAACAGGGAAGCCGCCGGGCAGCCAATGGGTATCCTGAACCCTACAACGTGCGCCTGTGGGGCGTCGGAAACGAAGTGTGGGGCCGCTGGCAGGTGGGTCACACGGATGCAGCCGGCTACGTGCAACGCCTGCGTCCGTTCGTCGAAGCCATGCGCGCCGTCGATCCCTCCATCCACATTGTAGCGGTGGGCAATACCATGACCGAGGATGCCGACCCGGTTGCCCGGCACTGGAACGAGACCGTAATGCGCGAAGCGGGCGACTTGATCAATTCTCTGTCCTTTCACCTGTACCAACCCGGTCAGGAGGGCTGGCAGGAGAACTACGACCTGGAAGCCCTGTATTACACCGTTTGCGCTGCCCCGCTTTCGGCCGAAAAGGACATTCAACGCCTGGCGGAATTGATCAAGCAGGCGGCGCCCGGACGCGGTATCAAAGTGGCGTTGGACGAGTGGAATGTCTGGCTGTCGCCACCAGAAGGGTCCGCCAGCATGCACGGCGTGCAATACACCATGCGCGACGCGCTGTACACTGCCGGGATGTTGAATGCCTTTCAACGCCAGAGCAAGGTTTTGTCGCTGGCGAATCTGGCACAACTGGTCAATGTGCTGCCGTTAATCGTCACCAATGAACGCCAGTCGTATGCCACACCTATTTATTACCCCTTCGAGATGTACCGCCATATGGAGCCGGTGGCCCTGGAAGTCAGGCTGGACTCGCCGACGTATAAGAGCCAGGCGCTTGGCAATATCGAAGCGATGGAAAAAGTGCCGTATATTGATGTTTCAGCCACGCGTTCGCGCGGCGGTCAGCGGGTGGTCCTTGGAATTGTCAACCGCCACCCCACCCAGCGGGTTGATCTTTCGGTGCGGTTGTCCGGGTTTACGGATATCCGACCAAAAAATGGCTGGCTGCTGCGTCATTCAGACCCGCTGGCAGAAAACAGTTTTTCCAACCCGGAAAACGTGAAAGCCAAGGCGGTTGACCTGCGGCAAATTGGCAAACACTCAAGGTTCACGCTCGACCTGCCGCCGTGTTCGGTGTCGGTGATTACGCTTGAAGAATAAATATTAATTGTTTACAACGGGATGGCTATACGCATATTATTTCAATAACCGACCTCTGTCTATATTATCTAAGTCTGACTCTTTTCATTAATTATCTCGTTGTGATTTTGATGATATTTACAAAGTAATTAGGAAATAATTTTATACATATATATAGTGAAATAAAAAAATTGTTTTGTATAATAATTGTAAGAAACCGCTCTTTTTAGTTTATCTTGGGGTAGTAATGTGAATCTGAAGGTCTTATCAAAAATAAGCATCCTACATAATATGAGCGGCAACTATAACGAATTCAAGAATATAAATTAGGATTGATTGTCAGAGGGAAAGATGCCAATACCGGATTACCAATCAATAATGCTCCCGTTATTACTAACAGTTGCAGATGGCAAAGAATATTTGGTCTCAGATTTAGTTCGGTCAATTGGTGTGGGTTTTAATCTCTCGGATGATGAATTTAAAGAACTGTTACCAAGTGGCAGAGAACCAAGATTTAGAAATAGGGTTGGGTGGACACTCACATATTTTAAGAAAGCGCTACTTTTGAAAGCCACAGGGAGAGCGAAAGTGGTCATCACAGACAGGGGGAAAGAATTATTAAATGAAAATCCTCCAAGAATTAAGACTAGAGATTTATATCGGTATCCAGAATTTGTGGAGTTCCAAAAAAGGAGTAAATCACCGGTAAATCGGGAGGATGGGCACATTGAGGAGGTTTATGAAGAACAACAAACGCCTGAGGAGGCCTTAGAATCAAGTTACTCATCTCTACGGAGAAATTTAGAAAGTGAATTACTCGATCGGATTAAGTCTTGTTCTCCCAGGTTTTTTGAATTACTTGTGGTCGATTTACTAGTTGCTATGGGATACGGAGGATCCCGTAAGGACGCTGGCCAAGCTATTGGTCAAAGTGGCGATGGTGGGATCGATGGAATAATCAAAGAAGACCGTCTTGGTCTTGACGCAGTATATATACAAGCTAAACGTTGGGAAAGCAACATCGGACGACCAGTGGTACAAACGTTCGCAGGTAGCCTTGAAGGTCAACGGGCACGCAAAGGGGTTCTAATTACTACCTCAAAGTTCTCCGATGATGCCAAAAGATATGTGACGAATATCGAAAAGAAAATTGTATTAATTGATGGAGAACTTCTTGCCCAATATATGGTTGATTTTAATATAGGGGTTGCAGAAGTTGCCAACTATACCGTCAAAAAGATAGATGTAGATTATTTTGAGGAGTAAATATTTCTTCGAATTAACTCTCTTTCGAAATCTGCCACAGATACAACGACGCAACCGACCCGTAGGGCGAATAGCGCTGGCGGTAGAAATCAAACTGCGGACGCGTTAACTCAGCTTGGCCGTACAAATTCATCATCCCGCGCCGGATGGCCAGGTCGTGCCAGCTGACCACATCAGGGCGCTGCATGGAAAAGATCATCAGCATTTCGGCGGTCCACACCCCGATCCCCGGTTGACCCGACAAGCAGCTGATCACCTCAGCGTCAGGCAGGTGGGACAGTTCCGCCAGATCCAGCTCGCCGCTGACAACAGCCCGCCCAAGGCTTTTGATGGTTCCCGCCTTGCGCATCGACATGCCGCAACTTTGGATTTCCTCCACCGGGGTTGCAACCACCCCTTCCGGGGTCACCGTCCCAAATAATTGGAGCACCCGTCCCCAGACGGTGGCTGCAGCTTTGTTGGAGATTTGCTGGTGAACGATGCTTGAAACCAGCGCAGTGAATAAATCCGGGATGACCGCGCGTTCGATCAAACCAAGTCGCTCTATAGCTTGTGCCAGCGTCGCATCCTGCCCTTTGAGATATTCCAGCTCGATATGGCTGTAGCGGAAAACATCCATCTCAGGCGGTGATCTCAAGTTGATCGATCAACTGCGGCTTGTTCATTTATTCTCTTGCTTCAAACGCGCCCGTTCGAGCTTGAAAATCCGGCGCAGAATGGCGGTAGTAGCCGCATAGGTCGAGTCCATGCCAAAGTATGAGAGCGTCCCGGCGCCCAGGTTTTTACCCTTGCCAAGCGGCGTGTCCGAGGCGTAATGCAGGATGCCAAAATCAAATGGCAGATTGTAGAAATTGACAATTTCATTGACCGGGTGGCGCTTGGGGCGTGCCATCTCGTACACCGCCGAGAGGTATGGGCCGGCTTCCATTTCGATGTCGGTGTAACCTTCGCGGTAGATCACATCCATAATGCGCGCGTTCTGCAAAAAGGTGCCATACACGCTGACCGCTTTTTGATTGTCGAGCACGGTGCCAAACTGCAGGTAAGGCGACACTTCCCCGGCCTTGAATGAGTTCTCGAACAGGTAGGTATTTTCAGAATGTTCATCCTGAACAACGTTAGGGATGATCACATCTCCCTGCCGGCCGTTGAGCGTGGCCGCCTTGCCCATGATGTACACCCCCAGGATCGGCTGGGCATGCTCAGCGATTTTCACCAGCAGATTATAGGCCCCCATCCCCAACGGGTAGTCGATATTCAAAATGAGCGCGTCCGATTGGGCCAGCCAGGTGAAGTCTTCATC
>CALMGN010000192.1 GCA_937863605.1 uncultured Anaerolineaceae bacterium | reverse complement strand
ATCCATCCCATACCCAGTACAGTTTTACTTTGGCCAATTCAACAACCGCCAATATTTGTCCGTCGGCTGAAAACGAAGCGGCGCTGGCGACTACAGGGAGGGTATGCAACAGTTGAGCATTGGGGATCGACCACAGCCGCAATCCAGCCGTATTGAATAATCCGGCTAGATAATACCCGTTCGGTGACAGGACAAAATTATTGCCTTCTGGTATCCAGGAATTGATCAGCTTGCCGTCGCTCAACTGGTATAAGGCCACCCAGGTCGTCGGGAAACTTTCGCTTGGGATGTATTTTTCAACCTCCAGGGTCATACCGTCAGCCAGGAACTGCGCCCGGCTCAGGATACCCTTCTCATCGCTGGTGTTAATGCTCACTTTAAGCGATTGATCAGCGACCTCAAAAACATCGACTGTCTGTTCGTCGAATACTGCCAAATACTGCCCGTTCGGCGAAAGAAACCTATTTCTACCGGCTAGCAGATCCTGGTACTGATACTCGATCCTGCCATCATCAAGGTTCAAAAGCCCGATCCCGCGATCTCCAGAAAGAACGATTTGGCCATCCGGCAAGTATTGAACCTGTTTTACATTCCCCTGCCCCAATTCAGCCTGCGGGACAATCCGATTCGCGGTTGCTGCCGAGATGGCTGGAACCGTCTCTTCCCCCGATTTAGGCAGCGTTTTTCCATAGCGCTCGAAGATCGCCGGAGGAAGCGCCGGATTATTCCAGCGTGCCTCCAGGTGGGTGACCGAAGTATAAAGATCGAAATCCTGGGCGAATATTTTTTCCTGTGCTTCCGGGGGGAACAATCGTCGAATGCTGATTTCGTAATCTTTATCCTCGCCCGGCAGAGTGACTGACTGAATTGTGCCGTTCGTATTGACATGAACCACCGCCGGCACACTCGCTGCGGTGGCATCCACCCCTGGGCCGCTCTGGCAGAATGCCCAGATGTACCTTTCCTGCTCCATCCACCCCAACATCTGCCATTCACACTTCCCGCCCGGCGTTCCAAGAACAGCATTGGAAACGGCGGATTCCGTCGCACCCCAGACGGTCTTTGGCGCAGGAGATGGTGTAAGAATGGGCGAATTTTTGTCAGTTTTTTTAATGGTACAGCTGCTCAACATCCCGAAGATGGTCAAGGGAATGACCAAAGTGCAGATGATTTCTTTTATCATAATTTTTTCTATTCACTTAAGGTGTTTAATAATTTATCCAGCGCGCCGGGATCCCAAAGAAGGTCTTTCCGCCCAATAATCCCTCGATCTGTTCGCGCTGGGCGTGACCGGGGTAATAAATCACGATATCGGCGTGATCGGTGCCGCTGCAAACCTGTTTTTCGACTTTGAACGCCACATTCGGCGATAGCGCCAGGATTTGATCGATGATCGCTGTGTGTCCAGCCGCCGCAGCCTCGACCTCAAACGCCAGGGGCAGGCGTTCGCAAGGCAAGTAATGGTCGTAATTGTCATAAACCACGTCAGAGACGATGCGATGAATAACTCGCGACTGGTAGAGGCCAACCAGCCCGATCATCAACAGCAAGCCGGCAAGCCATATGAAAGTTTTCTTGTTTTTCCGCAATTCTCGAAGGCCCAATAACCCTCCATCCGAGGACTAAGCCATGTGCGAACAACAACAAGGAACGATTTCGGTTACCGATATTTAATAAAGAGTAGGGGGAATTTTAGAGTTACGCGGAAAGGTTAAAAAGTCGGGTCGTCAGATCTAGGAAGACAACAATCAATCGTACAATTAATCAATATACCATAAAATAACCCGTGAAATTCGCCTAAAAATCCTGTAAGTTATTAACCGTTGCTAGAACCCAAAGGGAATAATTAGAAAATTGTCTGGGCGGAAAATTAATCGCTGGCACCTTACAAGAGGGCTTTAAATATTCCACCTACCTGCCGCTATGAAGTCGCTTCAGCGGCCCACCACTGGCAAGAATATTCTAGGACCGCAAGCCTCATCCACCTGGATGGTGCGCGGATCCAGCGGTGCGGTTACGTTGCCCTCGTGATCCCAAACGCGCAGCGCGACCTCCAACGGTCCGTCGAGCGGCCCAACATCGCACAGGTTCACATCCCAATCATACAGGCCTGGAGATGCGGGCTGAACCACCTTAGGCCCGATTTCGATCCATTGACCATTAATCTTCGCAAGCAGGCGCACAGCAGCGACGCGAACATCATCACTGGCTGTGGCGGTGGCATCCATCAGCGGGTTGTTACCACCGGCAACGGTGATGCCCGCGGTCGGGCGGGTGAGTCCGCCAGTCGGGGGGTAAGCGCCAACATTGCCCGAAACGTACCAGTCGTTGGCAGCGTTACGCGGGTCCGACTTGCTGCCCAAACACTCGGTCGCCCCGTCGTAGATCGCGAACCGGGTGACCTCATAGCAGGTGCGCGGGATGCCGTTATTGATCGCCACATCAGCGTAACGGATGTCAATTGAATATCCCCAATAATATTTGTCAGCATAGGGGCTCAGCCAGATGCTATTGGCGACCATAAAGTGAACATGCTGCGAGGTGCTGTAACCGGTGTCGTCGGTGTCCCCCAGATATTGGCCGCGTTGCACGGCTGTTCCATTTGTTAGTTTATCCGGGATGGTGCCGTTGGCCATATGCAGGTAGATCTGATAGGCCTGGTCACTCGCATTGTACAGGACGATATAGTTCGTGCAGCCCGTGTTACCGTCGGAACAGCTATCGCGCGAGCTTACCACCGTACCGTTTTTGGAAGCCAGGAGCGGAAAGTGCCAGGCATCCGTAAAGTCGTAAGCGTATCGGCAGAACTCGATGTCACAGGAGGGGTAACCTAACTCGGGAATATACTGGAAATGACTGATCGAGCCTTCCAGCCGACGAGCGGTACTGGCAGCGTAAGGCAGGTAATAGCCGGTGAGCGCCTGTGTGACGGCTGCTGGTTCCAGGGTTATCGCGTTAGGAGCCGGGCTGTGCTCAAGCGGCAGCATCCCGTCCGGCAGGGTAGCCAGCATTTCCTCCCAACCGGTGTCGCCGGGTAACAGCACCTGCCAGCCTTTTTCTGAGAGGCGCGCCAGTGCGAGTCCGGGTTCGGTTGCCAGCAGCCGTCCTGAACCATCGCGCAGCGCCAGCCACAGCACAGCAAGGCTACCATCCGAGCTGGTGAAGGCGGCGTCCAATTCAGGAGTAAACAGGTCGAAGGTCAACAACCTCCCATCGGTTTTGTCTTGCAATCGTCGGGTTAAGGCAGACGAAAGTTCAGCTTCGGTCTCGGCTGAAGCAGGCGTGGGCGGTGGGTCGCTGGCGGCTGTTAAAAGCAGCATAGCGGCGATCAACACGAGGAGAGTTAGGAGACGGTTCAGGCGCATCGTTAATTGCTTGAGACAACAGCCTTTTTCGATGTCTTAATGACAGAACCGGCTCCGCTGGTTCGTTAATTAAGGGACGAATTTCGAGATATTAATTACTTAATTTATCATAGATTATGCATCTATCCAAGAGAAGACGCCGAAAAACGAGCAAAGGTTCCCATAATTCTTATCGAATGGTCGTTGCTAGATCTGGTAACCAAGATTCTAAGCATTACAGTAAATCCCTGGACGACCAGAATGACAACAAAAATATTGTCATCCTGAATGCCTCGCTCCAGCTGACCAGTCAATTTCCACCTCGGTCAGGGGCATGAAGGATCTCGCAGCGAAACAACGAGATTCTTCGCTGCTTGGTTGAGTGCCAGGTGCTCAGAATGGCAACTAAAGACGGCTAACAACGCCGGGTCCGCAATGTTTACCGCACTGTCACCTGGATGAAAGCCTGGTAGAATTTTCCGTCCAGATCGCTGGCCAGGAAACCAAACACATACTGGCCGGCCGGAGCGTACACCTGCTCCCAGGCGAAGGGTGCGGCGCCAAAGGTCAATGTTTCGCCGTCCTCATAGACCTCCTGGCTCACGCCGCCGGAGGAATCCAACTCCATCCACTTGTTCGCCAACGTGAAGGTGTCGCCCATATTCGGGGTTATCTCGCGCGGCGCGCTGGCGGTATCATCGCCGGTGAAGCCAAACACCTGGAACAGCTTGCCGTCTTTGAAATACATCTGGGCTTTGCGCTGCTCGCCGGTATCGGCAAAAGTGTAGGTGCCTCGCACCACGTAAACCGCATCCTCTGCGCTGGCACCGTAAGCTGCCGGTTCGAACAAGGCCAGCACCGATTGGCTGCCATCCGTGATCGAGAACAGGATGGGTTCCCAGTCATAATTCAGGCGGAATACGCCGCCTTCCGGCCAAACCGGATAGAATACACCGTTCAGGTTTTGGGTGTCCGAGCTTTCGAGATAGTCGGTATCGGCGACATAGATGCTATTCGTGGCCTGATCGTAGTACCCGGCAAATAAGTAGATATACCCGATATTATTGCCTGAAAATTCGGCGCTCATCTGCACCGCATCGCCTGGCGAGACGGTGGAATTTTCGCCTGCAATCCATTGGATGGAAATATCACCAGCGCCCGGCGCCCGGGTAGTCCCGCTGGCAGAAGGCACCACCGCCTCGGCAGCGTCGGCTGTGAAAGAGCGGTCGTTATAGTGATACACCAGGAAGTCATCCCAAAGTGAGACGCGCGCGAAGCGCTCGGCCAGGATGGTGTAAGACTGCATGCCGGTATAGGGCGAGCGGTACAAGCTGGAATTGGGGAAGTAAATGGCGACGCCAGTCGAACCGGGTTTGGACGTACCGTGCCTTTCAGCCACGATGGCATTATTTAAGGCCATCAAGACCCCTTGCGCAGCGGATTGCAGACCGGCATCTCCAGTCTGTTTGACTACGAGCTGGACAAAATGCCCCAGGTCGATGTATGAAGGCGGAACTTCACGCCCAAAGATGCTGGTGTACGACTGGGTATAATTGCGCGCGCTGGCTACGCCGCGCTGGTCAACCGACTGCATGGCATACGCAAAATCATTGAAGCTGGCGTTTAAGTCAGCGAAGGCATCCAGGTCGAGGGCCGTCAGGGTAATATCGCGCTCGATCTGGCTGGTGATCTGGGCTGCGCTGATGCTGGGAGCCCCGAAGAAGCCGCCCATGCTGGAGCCCTGACGCAGGAAATCGGCGCGCGCCTGGCTGTCAACAATGCGCTGATCCTGGCCGATGTAGGTATCGACAATATGAGTCGCCAGCTCGGCGCCGTCCATGGACGGGTTGGCGACCAGCTGATCGAGAAAAGCGGCATACGCCCAACCCAATCCAGGTTCGGTCTCTTCGGACGCTACGGCATACCGGGTGTAAGGCTGCAACATGGCATACACTTCCATCTGGCTCATCAGACAGGCGTCCATGCCGATCAGGTCCAGCCGGTCGATGCCGGTGTTGGATTGGATCTGCGCCAGGGCCGCATCCAGTTCTGAGAGGTAGATCGAATCACCCTGCAACGCGCTGATCAGCGGGGCCTTTCCAGGATCAGCGCCGCCAGTTGGATCGCTCCAGCCGCCCGGCCAACCCAGCCCGTGGTCAGAAAGCACCAGTGCATAGCGGTCTGCCGGGTAAGTTTGCATTGCCCAGGTGGCAAAATCGACCAGGGTCTGACCGTCTGCCATGTTGGTTTCACCCAGGTCGTCCACCAACTCGGAGTGGATCACGTTCAAGTCGTCATCCTGGGTAACCAGGTAACGGCGGGTTGAGGTCCAATCCTGCCCGCTGGAGAAGCCGCCGCGGAACCGGTCCATTTGCGCCACGATGGTAACCTTGTCGCTCGAGCCAACCCGTTCGGCTTCATTTAAATCCAGGTAGATATCCTGTTCGAGCACCTGGTCATCTGCATCCTGGTAGAGCATCACCAGCCAGGTGTCCCCGGAGCCGCTGGTGGAAGGGACCCGCGTCGGGCGCGGAGTGTTCGTCGCCAGTATCTGGGTTGGTTCTTCGAAGGTCATGGGCGGCTGGTCATCGGTCGGAGTAGTTCCCAGGCCGCCACCGGAAAAGACCAGGTACAACACCACGATGAGGATGATACCAAGCAAGCTGCCGCAGCCGCCAACCTTGCCTTTGGTGGGTGTGAGTAATCCTCCGCCGCTCCCGCCCCCGCCAAACGGACTGCCGCCCATCCCGCTGGAGGAACCGCCGCCCGTGCCGCCAGATTCACGCCGTCTTGGTGCGCTGGCCTGACCGGTGGGTTTTTCCCCTTTACGCCGGCGTTGCACATTAATTTCAGGGGTATTCGACATGGCATCCTCCGTCGTTATTGGTTTTTCTTTATTCTATCTGAAAAATAGTCGTATTTTGCAATTTCAGAGAAAACGCGGGCAGACGCCTGCTTCTCCTGACCTAATCGCTCTTCAAACGACCCTATTTCGCAATTAACCACCCGCCCAGAATTAAGGCTAAAATTCCCAGAACGCGCAGCAAATCGACCGGGCGCTGCGTCACGCCAAACAGGCCAAAATGGTCAATGACCACGCCTAAAACCAGTTGACCGATAATAATCAAAACCACCATCATAGTGCTGCCCAGCCTGGGCAGGGTTACACTGATGGTCTGGTACAGAATCAAACCAAATATACCGGCTGCCAGCATATACCACGGCAAAGTACGCCATTCCCGGATTCGCTCACCGCCGCGCAGCAATAAAAACAATCCCGAAAAGACTGCTCCACTGATGTGAATGATGAAACTGCTGGCAGTCCCGCCCACCCGCTGCCCCATCGACCCGGCTAACGGGGATTGCAATCCCACCGCAGCTCCGCCGAGCAAACCAATTAATATTACCCACCAGTTGGCCATTGTTTTATCCTTACTCCCATCTCCCGCCACAAATTTCTGCATCCCAGGTTTCAGAACTCGCAACCTGTGGT
This sequence comes from uncultured Anaerolineaceae bacterium, assembly GCA_937863605.1. GTDB lineage: Bacteria > Chloroflexota > Anaerolineae > Anaerolineales > Anaerolineaceae > Bellilinea. The sequence continues at coordinate 15,507 of CALMGN010000192.1, read as the reverse complement.
GGAATTGATTTACGCCCACTGCTACTATAATAGCATTTGAATTTTAAGTCTCCAACCGGCGATCATCATTTACCGACCAGGATTTGACGTCTCTGGTCAAGGTGGTCAGCAGGCTGTTCTTTGCGGGTAATTCTTGCATATGGCGCTGACCGGGGGAGAAATAAATCAGGTATTGGATGAAACAGAAACCTTTTCAATGGGCGCTCACCACAACATTTGCACTGCGGCTCGGAGTTAGCGCGGTTCTGGCATTAGGCTGGACGGCAATTCGGCCATTTATCGCATCCGCCCTGTCGCAGCTTGGAGAAAATCCGCTCTTCCCGGTTTCCTATTCCGCCTGGGGCGAGGCTTTATTGGGAATCTGGAACCGTTACGATGGATACCGCTACTTTCTGCTGGCCAGTCGGGGTTACCAGGACCCAGCCAACATCGCCAACACGGTTTTTTACCCGTTGTACCCCATGCTCATCCGGCTGGTCTGGAAGGTGACTGGGCTTGATATTATCGCCATCAGTTTGATTCTCTCCACTCTGACGACATTTTTTGCTTTCTACCTGCTGGCGCTTACAGTTGAAGACCTTTACGGCAGTCAACCGGCCAAATATGCAGTGATTAGCCTGGCAATTTACCCGACAGCGTTTTTTTTGGTCGGCCCGTATACCGAATCGCTCTTCATCGCTCTGACTCTGGCGGCGTTTTACCTGGCCAGAAAAGAATACTGGCTGCTGGCCGGGTTGGCCGGTGCGCTTGCCAGTTTGACGCGCGGCCCGGGGGTATTTACGGCATTCGCCCTGGCCTGGGTGGCCTACCGCCAATGGCGCGGCCGGGAGTTCGCCTGGTCTCCGCAACTGATTTGGAGCGCGCTTGGCGCCGCTGCTCCAGGATTGGCCGGGCTTGGTTTCATCCTCTGGCGAAAATGGATGGGCTTTGCACCGGTGGCCGAGGTCCTCGAGCAGCATTTCAGCGTGAGAATGGTCAACCCCATCACAGGTTTATTCACTGCCTGGCAGATGATGTTCACCAACCCTTCCTTTTCGGTCATCCTGGACGGTTTGACAGCCGCTTTTTGGATTGCCCTTTTTGTCATTTTAATTAAAAAAGCCGATCGAATCCCGGTTGAATGGTTAATCTATTTTGGGCTTAATCTGGTGATGGTTACCAGCAAGGTCACCACCGTGGTATCGCCGCTGCAATCCATTGGCAGGTATGTATTGGTGCTGTTCCCCGGCTTCATCTTTTTTGGCAATTGGCTCTCGCAATTAACAACCCGCCAGCGCTTTTGGACCATTGTGGCTTCCAGCACCCTGCTATTTGCCCTCTGCGGCCTTTATGTGATCGGCTTTTTTGTCGGCTAATCCTCTAAACGCCTGACGGTATCCGTATCAAAACGTCAGGACAAACCTGAATCGACAGTCCTCCTCGAACCACATCGGGAAGTTGGTGCCCCACAGGTTGTTATACAAATTGAAATGCACTCCACCGGTCAAGTCTGGCTGACCGTTGTGGAAATTGAGCAGCGATGGTTCACCCGGCGCCACCAGAGGTGAATCTAGCGCAGTGATGGTCAAGCCACCTTCGGCATCCTCCACGCGCACATACTGCCCGCTGGCATGCAGGTGGCGGTTGCCGTTTTCCACCACTTCCAACGGTGATACATCCTGCCCAAGTTTATCGATGCTCCAGCTGGCTTCCCCTGGAGTCCGTGGAATAAATGAGAACCAAAGCGCTTCGGGCATCCGGCAAGCTTGCTTGTAAAACCACTGCAGATCAATTTCAAGTTCAGGTTTAGCCTGGTTGAAAGTGTATTTGAGGTAAAAATCCCGCGGGCAGCCGTAATCTCTGACGCATTGCGACTCGGCGGTCAGGTGAAAGAGGCAGGCGGTGCCCTTTTGATAACATTCCACAACCTCGGGCTGCCAAATTCGGCTGACGGGTTGGGCGGTGTCAAGCTCAGGTTTGGTGAAATCCTCGCGGCTCCAGCCGTTATTCTGCTCCTCCGGCCGGATGTACTGCCGGAAAAAGCGTTCGTAATCGTCCGCCGAAAAAGTCTGGTAGCGCAGCAGCCCCAGCGGGTGATCACTGTCCGCCCATAGCTTGCCGGCTTTTGACCGCCAGGCGGTCAACGCGCCGGTCAGCGGGTCAAATTGGGCTGTCAACTCTGGCAGGTCAATCACCGCCCCGGCGAAATCAAGTTTTTTCCAATCCTCCAGGTCCGGGATTTGCGGCCCTAGCGCTGCCAGCCGGGAGCGCGCCTGTTCTGCCAGGGTAGTGTTTCCGAGCGCATCAACCGCGGAGGTAATGTATGCCCGTTTCTCCGCCCAGGAAGCTTCGAACGTGCGGAAGTTGTCTTTCCCGCGCGCCGCGGTAAAAGAAGATGTCGAATAGGCCTCATGATCCCCCAGGAAGGTCTTCTCATCCATGCCCCAGGTATGTTCCGGGACCATTAACAGCCGCCGCTGGAAAAGGTCAAAAGTTGGTTCATTAACCAGCATCGGATCAGATTTTGACCACTCGCTGCGCAAGCGCAGCAGTTCACGGAACTGGCTGACCTTGATCGGATCGCTGCCAACGCCGTGGATCCAGCTATCGCCGATCTCTTGGGTGACCACCGGCAGCTCAGCCCTCAAGGGCAGCAGTTTTTCCGCAAAGGCACTCAATGTCGAGGCAAATATATTCGCCCCGGGGTAATCCGCACGCAAATTCGCGTAAATCTCGTCCACCTGAACCTTAGTTTGCGGTCCCAGGTTGTCCATTGAATGGCCAAATGCCAAAGCATCCTCCATTCCGGGCACGACGAAGGTGCTGCCGTAGCCGCCCTCGTAGATGACGATCAGCTCGCTGCCGGAGGGATCCTGCCAGCGGAACAAGGACGGCACATTTGGTACCGCTGACCCGCCGTTTACACCCACCTGCAGCAACTGCACACCGGCTTCTGCCATCAACGGGACGATGCCACGAGTATGTCCGGGAACGTCGGTAAATTTGGCAGCGATGGTGTGCTTGCCAAAACGCGCATCCAGGCGCTGCGAGAGCGACAGCCCCAGGCGGAACAGGTCGGTGTCCATCAACTCGCTGTGGGTGGTAAAGGGCAGCGCGTGCCAGGCGATATCCCCCTGCACGATGGCAGCTTCCATCTCACGCCGCCTGGCTGCATCTGCCTGCTCCAAATATTCATAGATCAGCCAGGAACCTGTCGTCCAGATGAAGCGGTCCCCCTGCCCGCGCTCGCGCAGCTGGCGCGCCAGCCGGATGGCGGAGGGAATATATCGTTGAAAATATTGCTGGATTACCACGGCGGCAAAATTGGTAAAACCGACATCAAGGTGGGTCTTAAAAATCAGGTGAATATTTAGCGGCATAGGAATTCCTGCGGATAGGAGTTTAAGGTTAGGGATAATATGGAAGCCAGCCCAGTTTTTGCGAGGACTTTCTGCCGTTAATAATAGGTCAAATTTTGGCTTTTATGGGTTTATCCAATAATCCAATTCTGATTTCGCATCTATAATCAAAACCATAAGTTAGCTCTAGAAGTTCGCTTGTTTTCTTGATTCGACTTTCCGGAGGGAGCATCCACATGAAAGCAGACAAACTCAAGTCGTTCAATTACGCCATCGGGATGTTTGGCACGTCCATCCCGATCAATATGTTAAAGACCTATGCCGCCATCTTTTACGTTGACCGGCTGGGATTGACTACCATACAGCTGGCTACCATCCTGTTCGTTTACACCTTCATCGACGCGCTGGATAACCCGGTTTACGGCTTCCTCTCGGACCGTACGCGCACAAGGTGGGGCCGCCGCCGTCCTTGGCTGGTGATTGGCACGCCCCTGCTGGTGCTGGGCTTTATCGCCTTTTATTCCACCCCGGACTTCCTGGCGGGAAACAGCCTGTTTGCATATGCCATGCTGTTTTACATCCTCACCGGCACGCTGGATTCGGTCATCAACGCCAACTACGGGGCGCTCTTCCCGGAGCTATTCCGTACCGATGCCAGCCGCGCATCCACCAATGCCTTGCGCCAGGCTTTCCAACTGGTCGCCATGATCATCAGCATCGCGATGACCCCTATCGTCACCAGCGCCATTGGTTATGGTCCCACTGCGATTATTTACGGCATCCTGGGCGGCGCGGTCATTTTGTACATGGCCTTTACTGCCAAAGAAGTCGCCATCCACATCGATGAGCAAAAGCCCGATCTGTGGAAGAGTCTGAAAGACCTGTTCGCCAATCGAAAATTCTGGTTGGCGGGCTTTACCAACGCGTTCTACAGCGCCGCCATGTCGCTGGTGCTGGCATCGCTGCCATTTTTCGTCAAATACACTTTGCAGATCCCGGACAGCCAGTCCACCATCTTATTCGCCTCCGTGCTGATCATAGCCATTGTATGTGTAACCGTCTGGGCGCGGTTGGTGCGCAAATATACGGTTATTCCGGTCTGGCGAGCAGCACTGGCAACCCTGGCAGTCGCGTTTATCCCGTTGTATTTTGCCAATTCCCTGCCCACCGCAGCCGTAGGCAGCGCGTTGGTTGGATTCGGCTTCGCTGGCGTGATCACAACCATGGATTTGATCGGCGCCAAGGTGATGGATGAGGATACCCGCAAATATAATCTGCGCCGCGAAGGGATTATCTCGAATGCGCTGGGGTTTATGAACCGCCTCAACGGCTTGTTCACCAGTTTTGCGTTTTACCTCATCTTCGTGATTTTTGGCTTCGAAAGCGGCGCCAATCCGGGCAGTGATCCGGCCAATGCCTCCCGCTTCCTGCTGACGATCTTTCCGTTCGTGCTAATGGTGATCAGTTTCGCCTTCTCCTGGACGATCGATTTCCCCAGGGACGAGAAACCACCGGAATTACTGGGCGCTGCACCTGAAATGACCAGCGATTAGGAGATTATCATGGCGCTGATACGCTTGGATCACTTGCCTGAGACGGTAAAAGTAAACACGCCTTTGAATATTATTCTTCCCGAGCCGGGAATGATGAAAGGTGTTCCGGTGCGCGACCGCAAGGTGCTCTATCTGCTGCACGGCTTGAGCGACGACGCCAGTGCCTGGCAGCGTTACTCATTCATCGAGATGCTCGCCCGGCATTACGGACTGGTGGTGATCATGCCGTCCTTCGGGCGCAGCTTTTATGCTGACATGCCAAATGGGCAGCTGTATTTCAGCTATCTAACCGACGAACTGCCGCGTTACATGCAAGAGGTATTCGGTATCGTTCCGCGGCGCGAAAATACGCTGATTGCCGGCCTTTCCATGGGCGGTTACGGGGCTTTCAAGGCTGCCTTCGCTTATCCGGAACGTTATTTTGCTGCCGCCAGTTTTTCGGGTGTGCTGTCGATGGACATCCTGACCGCGTTTAAAGACGACCCTCGTAACGCTGAATTTATCTGGGTGTTCGGCGATTTGTCCAAAGTGGCCGGCAGCGAGCACGACCCTGCAGTCTGGCTGCAGCGCGCCGCTCATAACCCATCAGCTCTGCCGAGCCTGTTCGTCACCACCGGCCGCCAGGAAGACTTGCATCCATTCAACCTGCAGTTCAAGACCGCCTGCCAGACCCTCGGCATTCCCCTGGATTATCTCGAGGAAGATGGTCAGCACGATTGGATCAACTGGAATAAGCAGATCGAACGGTTCCTGGCCAAAGTCCTTGAACCGCTTCCCGCCTGACCCCTCGGGAGTAACATGGATCACATTGTTCAATTCGACATTCACATCGAGCCCGCCCGGCAGGGGACTTATTTCACCATCCCTTTTGAGGTCCCCGAGGATATCGAGACCTTGACGCTCAAATACGATTATGACCGGCGCCCCCTGGATCAGCAATTTCTGGAGAACGGTCGTTTTTCCGCGAGACCTAAGAAGAACATCATCGATCTTGGCTTGATCGGCCCGGATGGGGTTCAGGTAGGTGCTTCCGGCTCGGACAAAGATGAAATCACCGTCAGCGAGGAGTACGCCACCCCGGGTTACCGTCCCTGCCTTATTGTCCCCGGTGAATGGCAGGTGCTGGTCGGGGCATACAAAGTGGAACCCGAAGGAACCAAAGTGTCTTACGAAGTACGGCTGGAAGGCAAATCCCGCCGGCTGCTTAAAGGAGACCTGCACAGCCACACACTGGCGTCCGACGGCGTGCATACGCTGGAAGAGCTGGCGTTCAAGGCCAAACGCAACGGGTTGGATTTTGTGGCGGTCACTGACCACAACCAGCTGGTGCCAAAGGCTGCCATGCCGCGCCTGCCGGGTGTGACCATGATCCCGGGAGTCGAATGGACGCATTTCAATGGGCACGCCAATTTTATAGGGGTCGATCAACCCTACGACGAGCCGTTTGCCACCAACACTCCCGAAGAAGCCCGGTCAAGGTTCGAATCAGCCCATCAGCGGGGCGCGCTGATTACTATTAACCACCCGTTCGAACCGGTGGCTCCCTTTCAATTCGACCTGCAAACCCTGCCGTTTGATTGCATTGAAATTTGGAACGGCCCGATGCGTGAATCCAACCTGAAAGCGGTGGGCTACTGGCAGCAGCTGCTTACGGCTGGCAAAAAAATCCCAGCCTGCGGCGGCAGCGACTACCACCGCGACACCCCGTTCATCTTCCTGGGCGGGCCAACCATGGGCGTCTATGCCGAGTCAGCCGGAGCCAGCGACATCGTAGCGGCGGTACGCGCCGGGCACAGCTTTATCACCTTTGCACCCAACGGTCCGACGCTCGAAATGACCGCCGGTGAGGCGATCATGGGCGACTCAGTCGCCTGGACAGAAGTGAAGGAAATGCAGATTAACGTCCAGGGGCTGCAGGCCGGAGACGTACTGCGCGCGGTTACCGCAAAGAGCAGCGAGGTGCTGTTCACGGCTCCAGCCGACGGCGATATTGAAATCACCTTTGACATGGACTCGCCCGGCTTTGTCCGGGTGGAACTGTTGCGCGCCTTTTTACCCGGCCTGCCCATGCTGCCGGCGCTGCTATCCAACCCGATCTATTTTGACGGAGGGTAAGAAACCGCCAAGGGGATCCCGGGTATTTTTTGGTGATTTCAATGCTTTCCGAGAAGTTGTAGGAAATGGTTTTAATAATGGGCAGACACATGGGTCGACCTCTACGGGTAGGGGCAGACCCGTGTGTCGACCCCCAAATTCGGGATACCACATGTAAAAATAATTAGTTAAGACCGTTCCCTACTCAGCCATATCGTCACCCCGGGTTGGTGAACTGCCGTACATACAGTTGGGCATACAATTCCCCATGATCGAGGAGTTCGGTATGCGTGCCCTGCTCCACAATCTCCCCGTGATCCAGCACGTAGATCCAGTTGGCGTTGCGTACGGTACTCAAGCGGTGGGCGATGACAATGGCAGTACGACCATGCAGTAAGCGCTCGAGCGCCTGCTGAATTGCCACCTCCGTGACAGTATCGATGTTGGCGGTGGCCTCGTCCAAAATCAGGATACGCGGTTTCGCCAGGATGGCGCGGGCGATGCTGATCAGTTGGCGCTGCCCAACGGATAAATTCACACCGCCCTCTTGCACGCGCGTCCGGTAGCCTTCAGGGGACGCCGCAATAAAGTCGTGTGCATTCGCCTGCCGGGCAGCTTCTTCAACCTCCGCATGGGTGGCATTTGGGCTGTGATAGCGAATGTTCTCCTCCAAAGTTCGGGGGAACAGAAACGGTTCCTGAGAGACGACGCATACCTGCCGCCGCAGCGATGCCTGCGTTACGGCGCGGATATCGATATTATCAATGCGGATGGCGCCGGATTGAATGTCATAGAACCGGGTGATCAGGTTGGCAACCGATGTTTTCCCGGCTCCGGTAGGACCGACTAGCGCCACCGTGCTGCCCGGCTGGATGGTGAAACTGACGTCATTGATCACCACCGGAGCATCCGGCTTGTAACGGAAAATGATATGGTCAAATTCAACCTTGCCGTTGATCAGCGGCATTTCTCTGGCGTCCGGCAGATCCGTGATCTCCTCCGGCGTATCGAGCAGCTTGACCACCTGCTCGCCGCCCGCCATGGCAGACTGGAATGTGGTGAACAAGCGGCTCACTTCCAAAATTGGCTGAAAGAAGCGGGTCACGTACGACAGGAACGCCACCATAACCCCCAGGGTCACCGTCTCTGCCAGGACGAAGCGCCCGCCAAACCACAGTACAATGGCGGTCGCCACCATCCCAAGAAATTCGATGGTCGGCAGAAAGATAAACGACAGCGACATGGCGTTGATGTACGCCTTGCGGTTTTCGCGATTGACCCGTTCAAAGCGCTCCTGCGAGGCTTTCTCCTGCGCAAACGCCTGGATGGCGCGCATCCCGCTGATATCCTCTGCCAGATCGCCGACTACCGCCGCAATTTTGGAGCGTGTCTCGCGGAAGGACGCCCGGGCAAACCGCGAAAAGACCCAGGTCGCCAGAATGATGAGCGGCAAAACGGTGAAGGTAATCAGCGCTAGCCTGGGGCTCATCGTCAGCATGATGATGATAATACCCACCAGAACAATCAGGTCACCGATCAGCGTGATCACACCCTGCGAAAGTAATTCGTTGATCTCCGCCACATCGTTCATTACCCGCGAAACTGTCACGCCAACGATGTGGGTGTCGTGATACCCCAACTGCAGCCGCTGCAGATGGCGGAACAAATCGCTGCGGATCTTCGCCAGAACTTTTTGTCCCACCCATGAAAGCAGATAGCGCTGACCAGCGCTCACAAAAAACAGGCTGATAAACGATACGGTGATGATTACGGCGATGCCCCATAACCCGCTGGCATCCCTGGGAGTGATGTACTGGTCAATGGCAACCTTGGTCAGGTACGGCGTCAACAGAGTCAATCCGGATTCGCCCAGAGTCAGCACGAGCGCGACCACCATTTTCCAGGTGTGTGGGCGCAAATATGCCAGTAAACGGCGGATCACATGCGGGTTGAATTTGCCCGCATTTTCACGGTTGGCGCTGCCATAGCGATCCAGCGCATCCCGCGGCCCCATCCCAGGCGATACATTCCCGATCGAGAAACTCATGAGAGCGTTTCCTTGCGCACCAACTGGCGGTTGAAGATTTCGCTGTACAAGCGCGATGAATTGAGCAGCGTCTCATGGGTACCGCTGGCGCTGATCCGCCCTTTTTCCATGACCATGATCAAATCGGCATTGCGCACGGTGCTCAGACGGTGGGCAATTACAAAAGTGGTGCGCCCGCGAATGAGATTCTGGAATGCCAGTTGAATCAAGTGCTCGGTTTCAGCATCCACCGACGCTGTGGCATCGTCGAGGATCAGAATTTTGGGATCCAAAAGCAAGGCACGGGCGATCGCCAGCCGCTGCCGTTGCCCGCCCGACAGGGTGACGCCGCGTTCCCCAATCCGGGTGTCATACCCCTGCTGGCTGCGGACGATAAATTCATGCGCCTGGGCTGCCTGCGCTGCGTTGACAATATCATCCTCGGTGGCGGTCTCGCTGCCAAAGGCGATGTTTTCGCGGAACGAGCCGGCGAACAGCGTCGCGTCCTGCATGACAATACCGATCTGGCTACGCAGAGAATGTAGGGTAGCCTTGCGAATGTCGCTGCCATCGATCAGGATGCGCCCCGCGGTTGGATCGTAAAATCTTGGGATCAGGCTGATGATGGTGGACTTGCCCGATCCGGTCGAGCCTAATAGCGCCACTGTTTGACCTGCTCTGACCGAAAAATTGATTTCGTCGAGCACTTTTTTAGCGCCGTAACTGAAAGAAACAGCTTCAAAAACAACGTCGCCCTTAATTTCGCCCACCGGAACAGCCCCCGACAAGTCGCGCACCTCGGACACAGTGTCCAGTGTGTCAAAAATCCGTTCCGCTGCGGACCCGGCAATCGTCACCGCCGGGATGATCATTCCCAGGCGCCGCACGGGTTCGATCAACTGGCCCAGATAGGTGATAAAAGCAATAATCTCGCCAATGGTCAACTGACCCAGGATCACCTGCCTGCCGCCATACAGTATGATCGCGACCGTGCCCATATTGGCGATCAAGAACAATAGCGGTAAATTGACGGCTTGCATTTGCGCCGACCGGGCCGATAGTTCGAACCAGCGGTCGTTCTCGTGATCGAAGCGCTCGATCTCAGCATCTTCCTGGACGTAGGCTTTTACCTCGCGCATGCCGCGCAGATTTTGCTCGACGGCAGTCGTCAAAATGGCCAACTGCTTTTGCACCAGCAGCGAAAGCGGGCGAAAGCGCGAGCCGAAATGCAGCGCTCGGTAAACCAGCACCGGCATGGTCACCAGCACCAGCAAGCCCAGCTTCCAATCCATGACCAGCATAACAATTGCTGTAACCATCAGCAGCAGCGCCCCATCCAGAATGCGGATAGTTGCGCGTCCGGTCAGGAAGCGAATGCGTTCAACATCCTGGACAGCCCGAGAAAGCAGCTCACCGGTCTCGGATTGGTCGTGAAAGGAGAACGACAGTTGAGTTAGCTTTTTCTGGATCGCATTGCGCAGGTCAAAGGCGACATTTTGCGAAGCGACTTCGCTTAATGTGCCTTCGAAATAGTTCAACACCCCCTTGACCAGGGTCAACCCGAGCAGTGCCAACACCGACCAGGTCAAAACATTCGGCTGGTTGCCCTCCACGCCGGTGTCAATGATCCAGCGGATAAACTGCGGAATTAAGGTATTGAGTCCCAGAATGACCAGCAATGAGGCATACGCGCCTAGAGTCTGCTTCCAGTAAGGGCGAAGATAGCCATATACCCGCCACAATAAGTGTAAGAGCGGGACGGTTGTGGGTTGAATTTTGGGAAGGGGGAACGCAGTCTTTTCCGCAGTCATTGCTTGATAGAATGCCTGATGGCATTATCTCACATTCTATTTGGCGGAAAAACACAAAATTTCGTGATGAAGATCATACAATTCCGGTAAGCATCAGGTTTCAAGCTGATCCATGGTCGTAATGCTGCCGGATAAAATCTTTCACCTCACCCAGCGGGCGGTCAAAAGGTCCGGGTCTCTCCACCTTGAGGCTGGTCGCTGCGGCGGCCCACTTTCCGGCCTCAACCGGGGGCAGGCTCAACCGCATGGAAGTATATGAGCCAAGACAGGTGTCTCCCCGCCCGCTGCGGCCTGCCATGGATTGCGAGTGGAATTTGTAGTGATGGAATTTGCCATCAGCGTGGATCAAGACCCCTGCACTGTGTGTCAGCACAATTTCCTTCGCGCCCAGTTCAGCGTAGAATTTTGCAGCTTTTTCAATATCGGATTCCCCGGTCAAAAACTGGGCTTCGACCGCATCCGATTTCAGGATGTTCAGATTCTGCAGTACCCGCTCCATATCCTCCCAGGGTTCATATACCAGCGCTTCGCCGCGCAGCACCCGCACAAACCCCTGAACGTCTGCCGCCAGGATCACCCCGTTGCGCTTCCGCATCGCCTCGAAAAACTCCGGCTCGACCTCTCCGCGGATACTTGGGCTGACGGTGATGGCTTTGGCGTCCAACCCGTCCAGGTATTCGGGCTGGATTGTTTCAGCAGTGCTTGTGACGTACAAATTCCGTTTATCCACATCGTGGGTTTTATATTCAAGTGTCATCAGAGTCGATGCAGGTGAATAGAACGGATAACAGTCGATACCGCTTGAGCGGATTGCCTCGACCACATGCTCATCCTCACGCGCCAGCCGGGTAACCACTGCCGCCTTTATACCCAGGCGCGCACCGGCATGCGCGGCGTAATTCATTCCTCCGCCGTCCACATTGCGCGTGCCGTCCGGGGTGATGATGGTGTCCTTGGTGTAATTTCCAGCAAAGATTACATCATAGTGCTTGGATGAAGTTGGCATTAATTTATCCCTAGATCAAATGGATTACCGCCGGAAGGGCGGTTTTTATCAGCCAGTATATACCCGCTGCCCGCAAGGCAGTGGTCGGAATAGTAATCAATATGCAAAGTTGACATTTTTCCCTTTCCTGTGTAAACTATAAACGATATTATGCACACGTGTGCAAAACCAGACACCACCCATGCCCACCACCATCAAGGATATCGCTAAACGCACCGGGGTTTCGCACTCCACCGTATCCCGCGCTTTGCGCGGTGATCCGTTGATTTCGTTCGAGACCACCAGCCGCATCCGGCAAGCTGCCAATGAAATGGCTTACCTACCCAGCGCGGCAGCCCGCAGTCTGAAAACCAACCGTTCCCAGGTGTTGGGGGTGATCGTCAGCAGCATCGACGATCCGTTTTTTAGTGAAATTGTGTTCGGCATCGAGGAGGCCGCCCAGGAAGCTGGTTACCGGCTGTTCATGGCTGCCTCGCAGCATGACCCGGCTCGCGAACAAAAAATCGTCCAGGCGATGATGGAACACCGCACCGACGGCGTGATCATTTGCTCCTCGTCTTTCTCCCCCAACCAGGGCCGCCAGCTGTTAGATTACGGCTTCCCGATCGTAGTGGTCAATCACCAGGGTGCTGAGAACTTCCATTACTCGATCTTTCATGACGACGTGGACGGCAGCCGCCAGGTTACCCGCCACCTGATCGAGCTGGGTCACCGGCGGATTGCCTACCTTGGCAATTCGCTCTCGGGCCGCACCACCCTGGACCGGTTGACTGGCTTCAAAGCCGAGTTGCAGGCTGCAGGCTTAACCGTGCCGCTGGAATACATTCATCACGTGGCTGGCAACGACCCGCAGTTCGGCATGGACGGTTCAAAATTTCTACTCAAGCTGGAACTGCCCCCTACCGCAATTGTGTGTTTCAACGACATGTTGGCGATCGGTGTACTGAAAGGCTGCCGCGAGGTAGGTTTGAATGTCCCAGATGACATATCGGTCACCGGATTTGACAACATCACCTTCTCCGCCTACACCCATCCCCCACTGACCACTTTTGACCAGCCCAAGCAATCCATCGGGAGTGAAGCCGCCAGGCTGCTGCTCGATTTACTGGATACCAACCCGGACGATAAAGTGTTTCAACCCAAAGAAATCATCCTCAAAGGCAGGCTGTTGGTACGCAATTCCAGCGCAGCCCCGCCGCTGAGCGCAATAAGCAAAAAGGTTTCCACCCGCAATTAAACCCACGCAAGGAGAAGCGAAATGGACACAATGAAAGCACTGGTCATGAAAGATGTCGGCCGCATTGAATTTGAGCAACGGCCAATCCCGCATGCCAAAGACCCGGATGATGTGGTGATCAAAATCCATGCGGTCGGGATTTGCGGCAGCGATGTCAAAATCGTCGAAGGCAAGCACCATTTCAAGCCCAACACCGTGCTCGGGCATGAATTCTGCGGCGAGATTGTTGAGGTTGGGTCGCACGTGCATCATATGAAAATTGGCGACCGGGTGGCGGTTGACAACAACATCCGCTGCGGATTCTGCGATTTCTGCCGCATGGGTCTGACCAGCCAGTGCGTCGATATCAAAACCAGCGCCCTGGGCGTGATGCGCGACGGCGGTTACGCCGAATACACCATTGTCCCGGAAAAGCAATGCTTCGTCCTGCCGGATGAAATCGACGACGTCCTGGGCACGCAGGTGGAAACCCTGGCGACGGTGGTCAACGGGATGAACACGCTGCAAATGCTGCCGTATGATTATGTGATGGTGATCGGGTTTGGCCCCATTGGCTACCTGTTCAGCCAGTTCGCCAAGAACATCGCCGCCAAGGTGGCGGTCACTGAGATCGATCCCTTCCGTATCGAAGTCGCCAAACAGTGCGGCCTGACGGTCTGGAACCCGGAAGAAGTCAACGTGGTTGACAAAATCGCCGAGTTCACCTACGGGCGCAAAGCCGATATCGTCATCGAGGCCACGGGCAACGACCTGGCAACCGCCCTGAAGTGCGTCACCCCCGGCGGCAAAGTGCTGCCGTTCGGCATGGACTCGAGCATCACCACCACGGTAGTCCCCAACGAGCTCACCCGCTGGGCGACCAAGATTTTGGGCTTGTACCTCGGGCAGAACACCATGGTTCCGTCCATTCGCATCTTCCGTGAAAACCGCTTAAACATGGAACCCTTCTTCACCAAGGTCATCTCGCTGGATGAAGGCATCCAGGCCTTTGAGTACCTGGGTCTGGATATGAAGACTCTGGATCGCATCCCGAAGCAGGCCATGAAGATTGTGATGAAGCCGTAATTATCGCGCCGACTGGGATTTGTCCCCTTTCCCGCGCGGGAGAGGGAGGAGGATTTATTCGTGACCCGGAAAGTAAATATCGCTGTAATCGGAACGGGACGCATGGGTAGTGTGCACGTCGCTAATCTGGTGCGCCAGATCCCCGAAGCTAATTTGTCCGCCATTTGCGACATCCGTCTGGAAGTCGCCCAGGCTGTCGCGAACGACCTGGGTATTCAACGCGTGGTACGGGATTACCATGAACTGCTGGCTGACCCTTCCATCGAGGCAGTCTTGATTGCCACCAACACCAACACTCACGCTATGGTTATTAAGGACGCGGCATTAGCCGGCAAGCACATCTTTTGTGAAAAACCGCTGGCGCTGGAATTGAAGGACATCGACGATGCGTTGGCGGTGGTCAACCAATCGAAGGTCAAGCTGCAGGTTGGTTTCAACCGCCGCTTTGATAAGAGCTTCCAGCGCGTGCATCAAATTGTCACCTCCGGTGAAATTGGCAAACCGTGCATCCTGCACATTACCAGCCGCGACCCGGAATCACCTACCACGGAGTACCTGCGCACGTCCGGTGGGATGTTCCTCGATATGACCATCCACGACTTTGACATGATCCGCTTCCAGGTCGGCGAAGTGGAGGAAATTTACGCCATTGGGAATGTGCTCCTCACCCCGGAAATACAGGAATTTGGCGATCTGGATACGACCCTCGTTTCAATAAAATTCACCAACGGCGCAATCGGAACCATCGACAACAGCCGCCAGGCGGTCTATGGCTACGACCAGCGTCTTGAGGTCCTGTGCACCGACGGAGTGGCCATCGCGAATAACGAGGTGGAAACCACCATCTATAAGGGCGACCGCGGTGGTTTCCACAGCGCCAGCCTGCCCCATTTCTTTATGCAGCGTTATGCTCCCTGCTACGTTGAAGAAGTCCGCCAGTTCGTTAAATGTGTGCGTGATGATAAACCAACTCCGATCAATGGGCATGATGGGCGTATGGCTGTCGTACTGGGTGAAGCCGCCTGGAAATCGGTGCGCGAAAAACGCCCGGTCAAGATCAGTGAATTTGACCAGGCTTAACCTGTCTGATATTTCATGATTACAAAGCAAAAAGGTGTTGATTGATGAAACTGGGTTTTCACGGCGCAACCACCATGACTTCCGATCTGGTCACGGATATCGAAATCAGTGCGCAGGCTGGCTTTAGCGGCCTGGAGGTCTGGGCAGAGAAAGTCGATCGCTACCTGGTGGACCACTCTCTCGCTGAACTGAACGAATTGTTCAACCACCACAATATCACACCGCTGGCGCTGGATGCAATCGTATTTATCGGTTTTCGCGGCCAGGAGTACCCTCAAATTCAAGCCCGCTGCCGTG
>CALMGN010000191.1 GCA_937863605.1 uncultured Anaerolineaceae bacterium | reverse complement strand
AAACATCCTGGATGACATCATTAAGCTGCTCGACCAGGGTAAACATGTGGTGCTTTCTTTTGGTGAATTCGAGTCTGACCTGGACTATTTGCTGGTGACCAACCTGCTCACCCGCCGCATCCGCGAGACGTGGGAAAAACACACCAACGAGTTCCGCACCGGAAAAGTCAGAGAGCCGCGCCCGCTGGTCGTGGTGGTCGAGGAAGCCCACAAGCTGCTCAACCGTGAAATGGCCGCGCAAACCGCCTTCAGTACCATTGCACGCGAGATGCGCAAATATTACGTCACCCTGCTGATCATCGACCAGCGCCCGTCGCAGATTTACGACGAGGTCATGTCGCAGCTTGGCACGCGCATTTCCGGCTGGCTGGGTGACGAAGCCGACATCGCGGCGGTGCTCTCCGGCCTGGCCGGGCGCGACTCGCTGCGCGGCATGCTGGCGCGATTGCAGCCTAAGGAAGAGGTGCTGCTGCTCGGCTGGGGCGTCAAAATGCCGCTGCCGGTGCGCTCACGGCGCTACGACCAGCGCTTCTGGGAAGAGTTAATCGGCAAGGATAAACCGTCGCCAACCATCGATGAAATTACACGCGATCTGTACGGCTAGTAAACAGCACCGTCACGGCAGCGGCGGCCAGACCGCGTAAACCACCAGGGTAATCACCACCCCCAGGAAGATACCCCCCAGCACCTGGCGCGGCGAATGCCCCAGCACTTCGATCAGGCGCTCCTGCGGGATCGGCCGCCCGTGGAACAACTCTTCGAAAACAATGTTGATTTTCTGAGCATGAAATCCCGCCTGGCGGCGCACCCCGGCCGCGTCGTAGATGACAATCATGGAGATGGCAAAGGCCAGGGCAAACAGCGGCGTGCCAAAACCGTGGTACAGTCCGATCGCCAGGGTGGTCGAGACCATCAGTGACGAGTGCGAGCTAGGCATGCCTCCACTGCTGAACCACAAGGCCCAGTTCCAGCGCCGCTTGGTCAGGTATTCAATCGGCACCTTGAGAAACTGGCCTAAAAACCAGCCCAGCAAGGCGCAAATCAACACCTGGTTCGAGGTTAGTTCGCCCATCCCGGGTTATGCCTCTTCGTCCGTCTCCACTGGCAGGTCGGGTTCATTTTCAGCCAGGCGGCGGACGCGCACCTCGGCCTGGTCGAGCAGGCTGGCGCAGCGTTTGGCCAGTTCCTGTCCGCGCTCGAACAATGCCAGCGCGTCCTCCAGGTTAGGCTGCCCGGCCTCCAGCGCAGAAACCACGTCTTCCAGTTCCTGGAAAGCTTGCTCGTAACTGAGCGATTCAACGGGCGGTTGCGGTTTGGCCATGGGATTTCTCTTTCTCAGGGGGATGGAGTGATTAGTTGGACCTGGGCGGTAAGGTCACCGTCATTAAGGTGCGCGGTGATCGCGTCACCGGGTTTGACCTGTCGCACGCTCTGCAGGACGCGTCCATCCGAGTCGCGCACCACTGCATAGCCGCGCTGCAGCACCGCCAGCGGGCTGAGGGCTTGCAACCGCGACGCCAGGCCGTCCACGCGCGCACGGCGCAGCCGGTGACCGGCGGTCAGCCCGCGTATCGCGCGTTCCAGCAATTGGTCCAGGCGCTGGCGGTCCTCCTGCACTTTGCGCTGCGGCGAAAGGCGTGCCAATCGCAATTCCATGTCTGAAGTGTCGCGCCGGCTGGAGGTCAGCAGGGCTGCCACTGCACTGTCAAGGTGCAACAGTTCTGAGCCCAGGGCAGTCCGCAGGTCAGCGGCATCTGGCGTGGCTAGCACCGCTGCTCCAGTCGGGGTCGGTGCACGCAGGTCAGCCGCAAAATCTGCCAGGGTGAAATCGGTCTCGTGGCCAATCCCTGTAATGACCGGGATGCTGCAAGCTACAATGGCGCGCACCACGCGTTCGTCATTAAAGGCCCACAGGTCCTCCAGCGAACCACCGCCGCGTGCCATCAGAATCACATCCGGGCCGGCAGCTTCCAGCCGCTGCAGCGCACGCACCAATTTGGGCGGAGCGTCGTCGCCCTGCACCGGCGCCGACGAAAGAATCACCTCTGCCAGCGGATAACGATGATTGAGGGTGTTTAGGATATCCTGCAAGGCCGCGCCAGTGGCTGAAGTAACAATGCCGATGCGCTGCGGAAAGGCGGGAATCGGGCGTTTACGCGCCTGGTCAAAAAGCCCATCGGCCTCCAGCCGCGCCTTGAGCCGCAAAAATTCCTGGTACAGCCAACCTTCACCAGCCATGCGCAGCGAGTCGATATAAAGTTGGTACTGCCCATCGCGTTCGTACAGGCTGATGGCGCCGTGGGCTTCGATAGCCTGCCCGTTACGCAAATTAACCAGCAAGCGTGCGGCGGTCGTGCGCCAAATAACGCAGCGCAGTGCTGAAGTTGGGTCTTTGAGCGTGAAGTAGATATGCCCGGAAGCGGGTCGTGACAGATTGGAGATTTCCCCGCTCACCCACACGTCGCGCAAAATCTCATCGCTCTCCATCAGGGCACGCAAGTACTGTGAGAGTTCGGTGACGGACAACAAGCGCGGGCCAAAGATTTGCGGCTGTTCCATAAGCAAAGATAGGATACCCTGCAAGGCTGGTGGTGTCAACCATAGGGAAAATTTACCCCACAAATTGTCCGGCGCAACCCGGCCTGATTTTGATACAATGGACGCATCCACCCACAGGGGGAATACCCGTTAGGTCGGGGTGAAACCCTCTTTACCCTGGAGGAATATGGACCATCTCTGGTCGCCCTGGCGAATGGAGTACATTATGCGCAACGAACCCACCCCCGGCTGCATTTTTTGCCAGGCGCTGCA
>CALMGN010000190.1 GCA_937863605.1 uncultured Anaerolineaceae bacterium | reverse complement strand
CGATGGGGTAAACCCGTACAGCGAGACTGCCCAAAATTCAATGGTCAGTTTTGCACGGGAGGCCAGGGTGACACTGGACCCGGGGGCTCGCTACGGGCCTCCGCTTTATGCGGCATTTTTCACGCTTCCGTTTGCCCTTATGAGCGATTTTGCTTTAGCTCGGGCGCTGTGGATGGTGGTTTTGGAAGGCATCCTTATTGGACTGGTTTTCATGAGTTTGAGTCTTGCCCGCTGGCGAGTCAAACCTGTTTTACTGGCGCTGCTGGCGCTATTTGGCTTGTTATGGTTTCACAGCCTTTACCCGCTGGTGACTGGAAATTTGTCCATTCTGGTCAGTTTAATGATCGCTGCGGTATTTCTCGGTATCCGTGCCCGCCAGTATGAATTTGCCGGGGTCCTTCTTGGTCTGGCGACCATTCAGCCGCATACCATGCTGTTGTTTGCTGTCTTTGTAATTTATTGGAGTTTCCGCTACCGGCATGCCAAATTGGTGGGTTGGTTTTTTGCAACCATCATCCTGCTGTCAGGAACAGCTGCACTAATTCGCCCGCAATGGATCGTTGATTACATGCGGGTCATCATCCATCCCAACATGACCAATCCGACCATCAATATTGTTCTGCAATCTTTCCTTCCGGCAGCCGGGGAGCGATTAGGGATCATACTATCAGCGCTGACCGGACTGATCTTATTTATTGAATGGTTTATCTCAAAAAAGACCGATTTCGATGGATTTTTATGGAGCGGTTTACTCACGCTCACGCTTGCCCCCTGGATCGGCTTGCCTGCTGAGCCCGCAGCATTTTTGGTTGCATTTCCGGGAGTGATTTTCGCATTCTGTCTGTGGATTGAACGCTGGCCGCGGGCGGGGGTTTTGCTTTCCGGTGTTGCCGGGCTGCTGCTTTTTGCCGGCATTTGGTTGATTTATCTGACCAAAGCGGGGACCCCGGCTTCTGCGAACCCTGGCCTGTTTTTTGCACAACCTTTATTGTTGGCAATCATGCTTTACTGGGTGCGCTGGTGGGCAATACGCAAACCGAATGTCTGGTTCGACCAGATCTCCAATCGTTGATATTAGCCATGAAAACGAAACATTGGGTCATTCTTGGGGCGATTTTTATTCTAGCGCTCGGGTTGCGACTCTACGAGGCCGGCACCCGTGAAATATTTTATGACGACGCTTTTAGTTATTTTTTAGCAAAGCAAAACCTGAGCCAGATTGTCAGCGGCACGGGTGCAGACACCATGCCGCCACTATATTATTTTATTCTGCATTTTTGGATGGAAATCGGCAAGAGCCTGTTTGTGTTACGGCTGCTGAGCGTGTTGCTGTCGCTAGGGATCCTGGCAGTGGTCATAGATTTAGGGCGCCGTTTAGCCGGAAATGAAGCTGGATTGTGGGCGGGACTGATCGTTGCTGTGGCGCCATTCCAAATTTATCACGCCCAGGAATTGCGCATGTACACCTTGCTGGGTCTGGCTCAAATCAGCTATTTATGGTTCTTTGTCAGGTTGCAGCAGTTGGAAAAGGGGAAAAAGACTGCCTGGCTTTGGGCTGGTCTGGTCGTCGCCGGAACAGCAGCAATGTACAGCCATAACCTGGCGATTTTTGGATTGGTCTTGCCAGATGTTTATCTGCTGCTCAAGCGAAGTTGGCGGGACTTAATCAAATTAATCAGCGCCCAGGGGGTGATTTTGGTATTGGCGATACCGTGGTTAGTCCTGATTCCTGGTCAAATCGACAAGATTCAAACCGCCTTCTGGACGCCGCGACCAGGGATAGTCGAGGTCATGCAGGCTGTGCTGCAGTCCCACATATTTTTACCGTTGGAAGGCGCAGCCATGGTCATCGGCGCGCTCTTAAGCCTCTGGTGTACAGTAATCGTGGTCATTGAATCTTGGAGGGCGCGCAAGACCCCCGGGGTGGTTTTATTGGTCCTGGTGTGGGTGGGGTTGCCGATTATTTTATTCGTGGTGTCTTATATCATGCGGCCTATTTTCGTGCCGCGTGGATTTATTCTGTCGATGCTGGCGTATGCCATCCTGGGCGGCTGGATGATCTCGCTGCGGTGGAAAAAGTCCATCGGACCGTTTCTTGCGGCTGCTTTTATTGGCGCTGCATTGATTTCACTGCCTGCCTATTATTCCTTTTCCGGTTTCCCCCGTTCGCAATTTCGGGCTGCTACGGAATATCTGAGGAATACCTCGGAGACCGGGGATTTGATTCTGCACGATAATAAATTGAGCTACTTTCCGAGCCATTATTATGATCCGGAATTACCCCAGGAATTTTTACCGGACGAAGCTGGCTCGCACAATGATACCTATGCCTATTCTTCACAAACAGCGATGCAACTCTTCCCGAGTGCAAGCTTTGAACAGGCGGTGGGCGGCAAAGATACGGTCAGATTTGTGGTTTTTTCCCTCGCGATTAAGGAATTTCAGGACATGGGGGTAGGAGAACATCCGGTGATGGCACAGCTGGAAGAGGAGTTTACGCTGGCCGGGCATAAAACCTTCGGCGATTTAGAGATTTATACCTACCAACGGGGAAATTGACAGCGGATGACGAAACGTCTGGTAATTCTCCTTTATCTCCTGGGTGCTGGGCTGGCAGCTCTGGCAGCGCTCGGTCAGCCCGTGCCGGGGTATATGGACGCGGATTACTACTTCGCCGGGGGGCTGCGCATCGCAGAGGGCAGCGGGTTTACCGAGCCATTTTTATGGAATTATCTGGACGATCCAACCGGGCTGCCGCATCCATCCCATTTGTACTGGATGCCGCTGGCGTCGCTGGTTGCCGCCGCTGCCATTAAACTTTTAAGCTCTGACAGTTTTTGGGCTGCGCGGCTACCTTTTATTCTTCTTTCGGGGTTTCTGCCAATCCTGAGCGCCAACCTGGCCCTAAAATTTCTCAAAAACAAGCGGTATGTCTGGCTGGCTGGATTACTGGGCGCGTTTTCAGGGGTTTACATCGTATATGCATCGATCCCCGAAACCTTCGCGCTTTACCTGGTTTTAGGCGGGTTGATCTGGACCATTATTTTGCAGGGAAATTGGGACAATCTCTCTACAAAGCAATGGGCAATGAAGGCCGGAATGCTAGGAATCCTGGCTGGACTGATGCACTTGACACGCGCTGATGGCATCGTGTGGGTTGTTGGTTGTATGTTTTGGTTGGGTTGGGGTGTCAAGGCTAAACATTATCCATCAAAATTGCGTGTAGCCAGTATTGGCATAGTAATATTTTTGCTGGGATACGTCTTGGTTATGGGTGACTGGTTTGCACGCAACCTGGAACTGTTCGGGACGCTGATGGCGGCTGGCAACAGCCGAACTTTGTGGATCACGGACTATAACCAGACCTTTTCCTTCCCAGCAGCCATATTAACCCCCGCCAGTTGGTGGTCAGCCGGGTTGGTAACACACCTCAGTGCGCGCTGGGAAGCCCTGCTGATGAATTTGAAAAACCTGGTCGCCGTTCAAGGGCTGGTGATTCTATTGCCGCTCATGATTGCCGGATTATGGCAGCAGCGGCGGCTGCGCGAAATTCAATTTGCAGCCATGATGTGGCTGGGCACTTTAGCCCTGATGACGTTGGTGTTCCCGTATGCAGGGTCGCGCGGCGGCTGGCTGCATTCAGCATCAGCCTTTCAGGTGCTGCTTTGGGCGGCTGTTCCAGCCGGGTTGGAACAATTTGTTGAATGGGGGCAGCGCCATCGGGGGTGGCAGCCACAGCGCGCCATGCCGGTTTTTGCCGGGCTGGTGGTGATCGTGTGTATTTTGTTGACTGGCTGGTTTTATATGCAAAAAGTGTACGGTGGCGGCGACCCATCAAGAAGGTGGGGATATCGTTTCGAAATTGACCAGGAAATCGGGAACGCCTTACCGACATTTGGCGCCGCCCCGGATGCAATAATGATGGTCAATAACCCACCCGGATTCTACCTTGCCACCGGGCGGTCGTCGATTGTGATCCCGGGCGGCGGTATCGAGCAAACCATGGCGGCGGCTGATTTTTACGGTGCGGATTTCATCGTCCTGGGACCGGATCAAGAGAACCTATCCGATCTCTACGACCATCCTGGTGACGGTGGAAACCTGCACTATCTTGGTGATGTTGAAAATATGCGCATATTTTGTTTTGGTTGCCAATGACCATTCACCCTCTGAACCAAGAAGTAATTAACAAACGCTCTCCGCTCTGGGTATGGATTAACCTGGGGCTGGCGCAGCTGGCGGTCAGTGGTTTTGTTTGGTTCGCCAGTCGGGTGCAATCCATAGGCTTTCCGCTGGATGACGCCTGGATTCACCAGACCTACGCGCGCAACCTGGCTGACCTGGGCGAGTGGTCATTCATCCCGGGAATTACCTCAGCGGGATCCACCTCGCCGCTCTGGACCGTTATTCTCGCACTGCTTCATCTTGTCACAAACGCCACGCCTTTTGTGTTGACATATCTAGCGGGGGCTGTGTGTTTGTGGGCACTGGCCTGTTTTGCGGAGTTGATTTTCCGCCATACATTTCCTGCTTACAAATCCAATTTCCCTGTTGCCGGGGTATTGCTAGCGTTGGAATGGCACCTGGTGTGGGCCGGAGCATCGGGGATGGAAACGCTGCTGTTCGCTGCTATGATTCTGGCGGTTTTTTATTTCCTGCAGGTCGGAAGCCGTTATAGACATTCCCTGGCCGGGTTGATGATCGGGATTGGAGTCTGGGTGCGGCCGGATGCGCTTACTTTACTCGGACCATTGCTTTTCGTACTATTTCTGCAGAAATCCGATTCGAATTCCCGACTGAAGTCAATGGTCAGCAGTCTGGGCGCGGCGGCGTTACCTCTGGCAGCTTACCTGATCTTCAATTACCTGATATCCGGGCACATCTGGCCGAACACGTTCTATGCTAAACAAGCCGAATACGCCTCCATGCAGGAAGTCTCTATCCTTATTCGTTTTGGAAAAATCGCTTCGCTGCCCCTGGTTGGAGCAGGCATCTTGCTGCTACCCGGCTTTTTTTACAAGTTTTACCGAAGCATTCGCAGCCGCGAAGTTTATTGGCTGGCAGCCATCATCTGGTGGTTGGGTTATTCGCTGGTTTACGCACTGCAACTACCGGTCACGTACCAGCATGGGCGCTATCTCATTCCTGCCATGCCCGTTTTCTTTTTGATTGGTTTGGTGGGAAGTTTGGAGGGTTTAGGGTTCGGAAGAACCGCCAAACCATTGGTTCGGGTTGTCGGGCGAGCCTGGGCTGGAGCGGCTGCCATTGTTCTCGTTGCCTTTTTTGTTATGGGCGGCAACACTTACGCCAAGGATGTGGCAATTATCAATACCGAAATGGTGGCAGCGGCCAATTGGCTCAATGCCAACACGGCTCCAGATGATCTAATTGCAGTTCATGATATTGGAGCAGTCGGGTATTTCACCCATCGCCGAATCATCGACCTGGCGGGACTGGTTACGCCTGAGCTGATCCCATTTATCCGGGACGAAGATAGACTTGGGCAATTTCTTAGCCAGCAGGATGCCGATTATTTGATGACCTTCCCCGATTGGTACCCAAACCTGACCAAAGGACAGGAGATTGTGTATCAATCTGACGGGGAATATTCTCCCGCCGCCGGTGGTGAGAACATGACCGTTTACCGTTGGATTCGGAGGTAAAAGGTTGTGCTATACTTAACCGAATTTTTTCTAGCGGTCACGAAATAAGCGCCAGACCCATTTATCTCAGCAAGGGAGATTCCAGCATGGATGCCAGAGAACTTACGACCGGTTCGTGGGAAGACTTTAAGCAGCAGGCGTTGGTGGATTACGAGCACTCGCGCGAGTCGCTACATGAGGTCACGTTGATGCTGGAACAGAGCAAGACCGAATACGAGAAACTAACGCAGCGGAGCGCCGATGCGAACACCCAGCTTCAACAATTGCAGGGTCAATTGGAAACCGTACCGCGCGAAGATATCAAAACTGTTTATAACAATGCGTTGGATGTGCAGCAGCGCCTGTTGGTCATGCGCGGGCAAATCGAAAAGTTGCAGAATGACCAGGCTGCCCATTCACGCTACCTAAAATTGTTGGAAAAAACAAAATTGCTGATGGAAGAAGGCTACCAGCCCGATCAGCAGCCCGGGGGGCCGTTAGATCGGACTGCTATCCTGGAGCAATTGATTATTGCCCAGGAGTCCGAACGGCAGCGTCTTTCCCGGCAAATGCACGACGGGCCAGCCCAGGCGTTATCCAATTTTATTGTCCAGGCCGAAATCGCTGCACGGCTGCTCGAAATCGATCCCTCCCGGGCAAAACAAGAGCTGGATAACCTGAAAACAACCGCCATGAGCACCTTCCAACGGGTGCGGTTATTCATCACTGAATTACGGCCTATGATGCTGGACGATTTAGGTCTGACGGCGACCCTGAAAAGGTATGTAGAGACTTTCAAGACTGAAACCGGTTTCGATGCCAAAATTGAAATGAAGGGCGGGGACAAAAAACTGGCTCCGTACATCGAGGTCTTGATTTTCCGAGCCGTGCAGGAATTAATGGGCAATGTGGTCCGTCACAACAGTGAATTGACAGTCAAACCGAATATTGCCGTGCAGATGGCGATTGAGGATAATTTTGTGCGAGTCAATGTGGCGGACAATGGAAAGGGATTTAATCCCGCTGAACTTGAAAATAAGCCTGTGCTTGGCTTGAAATTGATACGCGATCGGGTCGAAATGCTTGGGGGCTACCTGGAAACGGATACATCTCCGGGGCAGGGAACGCGGATCACATTCCAGATACCTGTGGAATCAGCCGCCAGACTTTAATCCTGTCCTTATTTTGGAGGTAGTATGACGACGATCGGAATTTTAACGGGCGGCGGCGATGTTCCGGGCTTGAACCCATGCATCAAGGCAGTCGTTATGAATGCGCTCGAAAATGGTTACCGCGTGATCGGAATCCGCAGAGGTTGGGCTGGGCTGCTGCATTACAATGCGGACGAACCCTCGACACGTGATTACTATATTCACGAGTTACATGAAAACGATGTGCGTACTATTGACCGGACTGGCGGTACCTTTTTACACACGTCGCGAACCAATCCGCAAAAAGTATCACTGGAAGATATTCCTGGTTTCTTAAAAAATTCGAAGTGGGGAAAACCTTTGAAGAATGAGGACAAAATCGATTACACCGATTATGTCCTGAATGTTTTGGAAAACCTGGGGATTGACACTATGGTTCCGATCGGCGGCGATGACACGCTGAGTTTCGCCGTGCGCTTGCATAAAGAAGGTGTCCCGGTTGTTGCCTGCCCGAAAACCATGGATAACGACGTGTTTGGCACAGACTACTGCATCGGTTTTTCGACCGCTGTCACCCGCAGCGTTGAGTTTATTACCAATATGCGCACTTCGGTTGGGTCGCACGAACGCATCGGGGTCGTGGAATTATTCGGCCGCAATTCCGGTGAGACCAGCCTGATTACCGCGCACCTCGCGTATGTTGACCGCGCGATAATTTCGGAAGTTCCGTTTGATATTCAGAAGTTGACCGACATGCTGGTCTCGGACAAACGCCGCAACCCTTCCAATTACGCCATTATGACCATTTCCGAAGGGGCGCTCATGGAAGGCGGGGATGTGGTGGAATCCGGCGAAGCGGACGCTTACGGCCACCGCAAACTGGGCGGAATTGGCGAGCAAGTTGCTGAAGAAATCAAACGCCGCACCGGCAGCAATACCATGTATCAGCAATTGGGATACCTGATGCGCTCCGGTGCTCCAGATTCGCTCGACCGGATGGTAGCCATGTCGTATGGTACGCTGGCAGTGCAATTAATCAAGCGGCGTGAAACCGGCAAGATGGTCGCGCTCCACGGCGGTAAATACACGACTGTACCGATTGAAATGGTGCTGGCGGGCCGTAAACGGGTCGATGTACCGGCATTCTATGACATTGAGCACTATAAACCGAGGATCCGCGATTTCATGGGCGTGCCCATGTTCTTGAGTTAGCGTAGGGGCGGGGGGGTCCCGCAAAGGGACTCAACCATTGCGAATCCGACCGCTAGTTTTTCGGGAGGACGGCATGCCAGTTGAGGAACAAGGCGCAGGGTTAAACCGCTACCGGGTGATACCGCGTGTGCTGATTTTTATATTTAATCAAGATTCTGTGCTGCTGATCAAAGGTGCGCCGACCAAGAAGTTGTGGGCTAACCGCTACAACGGCATCGGCGGGCATGTTGAACGCGGCGAGGACATCCTCAGCGCAGCCCGGCGCGAATTGCAAGAAGAAGCTGGTTTGAGCATCCTGGAATTACATCTGTGCGGTACAGTAATGGTTGATGCTGAACCGAACAGCGGGATTGGGCTGTTTATCTTCCGGGGTGATGCTCCCGCACGGGCAAAAGCGCTTTCGGACGAGGGTGAAACCGAATGGGTCCCGTTGGCTAATATAAGCAATTATGCGTTGGTGGAAGATTTAAGGGTGATCCTTCCGAAAATTGCTGCCATGCGCCCCGGTGAAGCACCCTTCGCCGGGCGTTATTATTACGATGAAGCGCAGCAGCTTCAGATTGTCTTCGCGCCTGGGTCCGACTCAGGGGCGGCTAATTCATAGAAAACTAAAATAGTGCTGCCATAGCGCCGCTGGTCAAATTCGACCAGATGCTGCAGCGATATAGACTCATATTCGACCGGGTCGATTTGCACGATTGTCCAGGATTCATCGGAAAGCCAGCCAGGGTTTTGATCGAGTGCCTGCAGCGCCGTGATCCAGATCTGTTTGTATTGCGGCGGGGCAATGTAGATATAGTCGAACCGGAAATCTGGTTGTTTTTTGAGGATTTCCAACGCATCGCGCTGGGACACCTCGGCCCCGGTTTCAAGCCGGGTAAGTGTGATATTCGCCTTGATGGTGGCAATCGCTTGACGATGCAAGTCATTGAAACGCACATAACGCGCACCACGGGAGAGCGCTTCCAGACCAACCGAGCCAGTACCGGCAAACAGGTCCAGCATGGATGCGTCCACGATGTCGGACCCGATAATGTTGTACAGCGCTTCTTTTACCCGGTCGGTGATCGGGCGGGTGATGTCGCCGGGAACGCCGTTGAGGCGGAAGCCGCGCGCTTTACCGGCAATGATGCGAGGGTTTGCCACACTACTCTCCGAATTGCTGAGTTAAGACCAATTGACTGCCCGTCTGGCGGCGGCAATGTTGCCGGCAGGAGCGGTCACAGGTACAACGCAACCGGTGCCTAGAATAAAACGGGTCCCGTCTGTCTGGCGGATGGCATCCAGAGCTTCGGCTTCGACCATGGCAGGGTCGCCGAGTACCAGCGTTTCCCACTGCCGCAAACCGCCGCAAACAGCGCCGTTGAACTTCTGCAGCCCCTCAGCTAAAGTGGGTGGTGTGTGCTGGTCGTGCCAGTTCACGATCTGCAGGGGGTAATCAGCGACTAGATCAAACATGATCCGATCTCCGTGGATATGACCGATGTTGAGCCATAAGTCCTGTACAGCAGCCAGAATTTGCAAGTCATAGCCTTTGCCAAAGATGGTAAATTCATCGGCAGACAGCAGCCCGTAGTTTGCATGCTGCACGGCATAGAAAATGCCGTCTATGCCGGTTCGTTTGCACTCCTGGATGAAGTCAATAGTGGTTTGGGTGATCGCCCTTAATGCGGTATGCAATTCATCCGGATGAGCACGCAGATGATAGAGCAAGTTTTGTTTGCCAACCAGGTTTTTGGCCTGCGAAAGCGGGCTGAATATGGTTTGGATAACCGGAATCCGGGGAGAAAACTCGCGGACGAGCAGCCTCAGGCATTCAATCTGACCACCCAGGCTGCCTGTGGTGGGGGCTGACGGCTTTAACGCCGTCCAGTCATCTGCCCGTTGGATCGGAAAATGGGTAATTTCCCGGGTGCCTTCAGGGTTGCCTTTCCAGACGTCCTGGCACCCCCAATCCTTAACCGCGAATGAGGATGCCGGGGTGACTTTGATGAAATCAAAGGTATAGGTGTTCTGAAAGGCCGCTACCGCGGATGCCAAACCATCCGGAGTCTGGTCGTCCACCGGAAAGTGGCGCCAGAGTGCGACTGGCGGCCGGTCCGGCTTGCTGCCAGACAGACATTTCTGCAGGCGTTCTCTTGAGTTAAGAATATCTTTCATCGAAAAGACCTGACGAATTTATCCCTGTAATTCCTTGAACTGACTGCGAATGGATTCATCTTCCTGCGCCAGCGATTCAATAAACTTTGGCATGAAATCCGAGCGCCGCAGCCGCAGCGCCATAAGCGCCATCTGCTGCAAATCGTCCAATGTGACCGCGGTACGACCATCAGCTGCTGCGAAGGCACGCGCAGATTCAAATAAGGTTAATTCAGCGCGCAGCGTGTCAATTTTTAGCGATTGCACCAGTCGAACGCCCGCCTGCGCCACCTCGGCAGGCAGCAGCACATTGGGCAGCAGCGATTTTGCGGCTGCTATTTCGTCGAGCGCGGTCTGGGTAGCATCAGCGAAGGCTGCGATCGTTTGGCGCGGGCTGG
>CALMGN010000189.1 GCA_937863605.1 uncultured Anaerolineaceae bacterium | reverse complement strand
GCGTCGCTGACGATTACTTCGGTGTTTAGTTGGCTTTACCACCTCTCGGCCTCCATCGAAATCCGATTGTGCTGGATTTCAGGGTAGGAGTCTAAAGGTCGTAATACAACTCGATCTCGTAGGGATGCGGGCGGGCACGCACAGCCAGATCGTCGGCGCGTTTGGCCTTGATCCAGTCGTGAATCATATCCTCGCTGAACACTCCGCCTGCCAGTAAGAACTCCTGGTCGGCCTGTAAGGCGCACAGGGCTTCCTCTAATGAGGTTGGAAGCCCCTGGATCGTTTTACGCTTTTCTGGCGGCCAGGAGAAGATATCTTCATCGATCGGGCCAAACCCGGCCTGGGTTGGGTCGATCTTGCGTTGGATACCGTCTATGCCGGCCATCAACATGGCAGCTTCCGCCAGGTAGGGGTTGCAAGTGGCATCCGGAGGTCGAAACTCGAAACGCACTTTATCCGGTTGGGTGGCGTATTTTGGCACTCGAATAGCGGCTGAGCGGTTACCGGAAGAAAAGAAAGTGTTGACTGGTGCTTCAAAGCCAGGAACCAGACGGCGGTAAGAATTGGTACTGGGGTTGGTCAACCCAATAACCGCTGGGGCATGCGTGAGCAACCCGCCAATGTAATACAGCGCGGTCTGGCTGAGCAGGTTGGGGCCAGCAGCATCATAAAAAACGTTTTTGCCACCCCGTCTGAGCAATTGGTGAAAGTGCATGCCGCTGCCGGCTTCGCCATAGAGAGGTTTGGGGAGAAAAGTGACCGTATAGCCGGATTGATGCGCGACCATTTTGGTCACGTACTTGATCAACATAGCCGCATCCGCAGCCGGGAGCAGCCCCATTAATGGCGTTTCGATTTCGCATTGACCCGGTCCGCCGACCTCGTGGTGGTGATATTTCACTGGAACGCCTACATCCTCCAACACTTCCACCATGTCCGATCGCAAATTGTAGAAATTGTCTCGCGGTGGGTTGATGTGATAGCCGCCGTGAATCGGGTTGTAATGACCGTGACCGGCGGCAGCGCCGTTCCAGTTGGCTTCGGACGAATCAATTTTGTAATGGGAAGTATGAACATTGTTTTCGTATTCAACTTTGTCGAAAACATAAAACTCAAGCTCCGGTCCCCAGATGGATTCATCCGCAATTTTGCTATCCACCAGGTATCGTTCAGCCCGGCGGGCTATTTCCCGCGGATCGCGGAAGAACAACTCTTTGGTATCCGCCTCATGGATATTGCAGAGGAAGGACAGGGTGGGCGAATCCCAGAAGGGGTCCATAAATCCCGCGGCGAGATCAGGAATCAAGACCATATCGCCCGACTTGACGCTTTTGAATCCCACGCTCGAGCCGTCAAAACCGACCCCATCGGTCATTAATGCGGGAGTAAATTCCCTTGCTGAAATAGTGACATGATGTCCCCTTCCCCACAGGTCGCTGAATTTGAGGTCAACCATGCGGATTTGATTCTTCCGCACATATTCAGCGGCTTCAGCAAACGATTTGAACATATTCGCTCCTTGAGGGTGGACAAAAAATAAGGGTACTAGGATCCGTTCTTTTTAGACAAGAGGAAAGCAGCCGTAACCAGCAATGCGGTAATCGCCCCGATCGCAATCCCGGCCTGTATGACAGTTTTGGGTTCCATCCCCGGCATGACCACATTTCCATCGCCATATTTTTCGAAAAGCTGGCCCCAGGGGGTTTTGAGCGCTTCGCGCACCCGCTGCCGTCCGACAAAGGGATACCAGTAAACATTGTGGTAAAAATTGCTGGCGAAAAAGCTCCACCCGACGATGGGGCTTTGCAGGAGCGGTTTTTCCAATGGTTTAAGCACGCCGTGGTAAATCATTTTTTGCCCACGCGAGGCGAAAGTGTCCTCCTGAACGAATTTCCAGGGCTGTTCCTGTTCGATGTCATAGCCAATGATTTCGATCTCGTTCGGATCGCCAACCCCAAGGTCGTGTTCGTGTGCCAGGCGGATGAATTGGATCGACATGGGATCGAATCCCTGCAATTTGGCGGAAACGGCATCGATTGCCACCTGGTCAGCGGACGCCAGCAGGATATTTTTCTCATGCCAGCGCATGGCACGCGGTCCCGGACCATCGCCGGCAAAGGTGCCGTCCATGACAGCAAAAATCCCCGGGTGGATTTCTTGTTGAATATTCAATAAGTCCACCAGGGTCTCATGGATGACGCTGTGCGTCCAGTGGCGGTTGCGGTGCAGCAGCCCGCCAAACGCATTTTTCATGGCACCGGTAATGGTGGTGAAAACGTGAGTTTTGACGGTTGGCAGATGGACAATATTCTTGCCTACCAGCATTTTGGGGATGAAAACGCCTTCCGGGTAAACCTTATCGAGCACCAGGAAGGGTTTTTTGGGTTTGTATTCAATCCACTCGAACTGCTGCTGGTAGAGGTAGGTGCAAGGGACGCCGTACTTATCGGTGACATATTTGTGCTTGTTGTTGGCTTCACCGACGCTGGTATCCACCACCACTGTATCGTTGTGAATACCCATCAGGTCGTTATAACCCAGACTTTTCAGTGTTTTAATGACCCCTTCGATCTGCCAGGGAGTGGACGAGCAAGCAGGATACCAGGTTTGCCAGGAAATGTTGATCTTCAAGCCGGTGGTTACATCCCTGGAGAGGGATTGTTCCACTCCTGCCAGCTTCATCAATCGGTCAATATCTTCCAGAACCGTTTCCGGAGAGGTTTTGACGACCGCGACTTTGCCCTTACCTGGATAATTGGACATGCAGATTTCCTTTTTCAAAAAATTCAGATCGGGATCCACTGGATCGTTATGTGTGTTGCAAGTATTCTACCTGAGACAGTTGACCTCGTCCAGTTCATGCAGATTACGAACCGGAAAGGTCCGCTCCATACGGTTTTGTTAATAATGTGGTCAAATTTTCGGAGAAACACTATAATCTACTCAAGTTGTAAGGCAGGCGGACACCTTACCATTTATCCATGGATGTCAGGCGATCAGCTTTGGGGTAACCAATACTTCCCGGAGGATATTCTGGAAACACAAGGAATTACACAGAATTTTAGCAAAGGCGATCCTGTAAAACAGCTTGTCCCTGGGGCAGTGCTGGTAGGTCGCTATTTGATCCAGGACGTAATTGGCATTGGGGGAATGGGGTCGGTTTACCGCGCGCGCGATATGCACTTTCCGAATGTAGTTAAACTGGTTGCGGTCAAAGAAATGATCAACCAGGGTCGCGACCCATTGGTACGCCAAACGATTATCCAGAACTTTGAGCGTGAGGCGAATATTTTGGTCACGCTCAACCATTTTTCCATTCCGAAAATCTTCGATTATTTCTCACATGATGAACGCTCTTACCTGGTATTGGAATATGTGCATGGCAAAGACCTGGAAGCCGTCTTAGGCGAAACCGAGGGGATGCTGTCCGAAGATCAGATCATTGGTTGGGCAATTGAAATTTGCGATGTACTGGAATATTTACATAACCATAAACCGGAGCCGATCATATTCCGGGATATGAAACCGTCCAATATCATGATCAACCACCAGGGGCATGTTGTCCTGGTCGATTTCGGGATTGCTAAAACCTTTCAGACCGGTCAAAAAGGCACCATGATCGGAACAGAAGGTTATTCCCCACCAGAACAATACCGCGGAGACGCCACCCAGCGAGCTGATATTTACTCTCTTGGCGCGACCTTGCACCATTTACTTACGAGGCGCGATCCGCGGCTGGAACCGCCGTTCTCCTTTGGCGAACGGTCGATTCGGCAGATCAATCCGGCAATTTCCGTAGAGCTTGAAGCAGTCATCCAGACTGCGCTGCAATACAACCCGGATGAACGTTTCCCGAACGCTAGCGAGATGAAGAAAACACTGCTGGCAGCTGCCAAAAAAACCGGTGCGCTTGACCGGATCAAAGTCCCCAATGTCGGCGCTGACCAGCTGATCAAACCCATTTGGGTCTTTCGCTGCGAGGACGAGGTGCGTGGGTCGCCGACTTACGATCTTGGCATGGTATTTGTCGGATCCTACGACAACAATCTATACGGATTGGATGCTGTCACCGGAGAATTTCGCTGGAAATACCCTACGGATGGCGGAATTGTCACAAAGCCGTTTGTTTCAAACGACCTCGTATTTGCCGGATCGGAAGATGGGCGCATGTACGCAGTTTCCGCCAAAACAGGCCGGCTTGCCTGGAGTCACCAGGTGGAGAAGCCCATTCGAAGCTCGCCGCAGGTTGTAGACGGTCATGCGTATTTTGGCGCTGACGATGGTTACGTGCACTCCATCAATATCATCTCAACCCGGCGTGAATTCCGGTTTGACGCTGGTGTAGCGGTACGTTCGTCGCCGGCAATGTCGAATGAATTTATTTACTTTGGCAACGAGGATGGCGACTTCTTCTGCATTGATTACCACGGACAGTTGAAATGGCGTTACCGTGCCAAAAGAGCGATTACATCCACGCCTCTGGTGACTGCGGGGGTCGTGTATTTCACTTCTTTGGATGCTTCGCTCTACGCGCTTGACGCTAAAAGCGGTTGGGTATTGTGGCGTTTCCGGATGTTAAAAGGTTCCGTCTCGACTCCTTACCGGGTTGAAAATATGCTCTATGTAGGCTCGGCTGACGGTTACATCTATTGCCTAGATGCGAATACTGCCAAGGAAATTTGGAAATTTGAGACAGGGCATCAAGTTAGCGGCTCCCCAGTGGTGAATAACGACATTGTTTACTGCGGCTCGGCAGATGGCAAGATGTATGCACTGGATTTTAAAACCGGGCGGGTTCGTTGGAAATTTACGACCGGAGGTCCGATCACGTCCACTCCGGTGATAGCCAACAATACCTTGTATTTTGGCTCCTCGGATCATATGGTTTATGCATTAATGGCTTAGGCTGTGCTCATTATTCCCGCATCTTGGAGGACCTGTGTTTAATTTTCTGAAGAAACTATTTTCCAGGCAAGAAGCGGAGAATAAACCTGTTGGGGTGAAAACTGCTCCGCTGGATGCTGCCGAATTGGAAGCCGTCAGCGCGCCAGCAGCGCCTATGAAACCACTCCAACTGGTGGTTGGCACCGGTCAATCCATTGGGCTCCAACGCGATCACAACGAAGACACGTTGTATGCCGTCAGCGCAATTCTCGCGGATGGCGCCAACGAGACCCAGTTTGGCCTGTTCATGGTTGCGGACGGGATGGGCGGCTACGAATACGGTGAGGTCGCCAGCAGCGTGGCAGCCCGGGCAATGACGCAGTACATTTTATCGAAAATCTATTTACCGCACATCAACCCTGAGGGCGACGCGCCGCAAGAATCGCTGCAAGAAGTTATCGAAACCGCCATTCTGCGGGCGCAGCAGTTGGTTCGGACCCGCGCCCCGGGCGGCGGGACGACTCTAACCGCAGCGGTACTCATTGGCGATCAGGTGACCGTTGCACATGTCGGTGACAGCCGGGCTTATTTTGTCCACCCAGGCGAGCGCATGGAGCTGCTTACCCATGACCACTCACTTGTTCACCGTTTGGTGGAACTGGGTCAGATCACCGAGGAAGAGGCACTGATCCACCCAAACCGGAATGTGCTGTATCGGGCAATTGGTCAGCCTGAGCCCTTCAAGCCAGATATTCAGACCTTTCAAATGCCGCATCCCGGCTATCTACTGATTTGCAGCGACGGACTCTGGGGCACGGTCAAGGACGCGGATATGGCCAAAATTATTGCCGGGTCGGGTACTCCATCGGAAGCGTGTCAAAAACTGGTGGATGCTGCCAACGAGACCGGCGGCCCGGACAATATCAGTGCAGTATTGGTCGAGTACTTGTAAGTTTTTCCAATTTGGATAGGAATGGAACATTACTCCGCGCTGAAATTGCCATTTGATGCGACACCAGAAGAAATTCGAGCTGCCTATTTCGAAGCAGCCCGCAAATATCATCCGGATGCACAGAATGGCGAAGGAGACGGTGCCCATTTCATTGAAATTCAACAGGCTTATGAAGTCCTGGCGAATGGCAAACGGCGGGCAGCCTATGACCGGTCGCTGCCTGACTCAGCCCGGGAGATGGCTACGGTACAGGTTGATGTAAGGTACAGCCGTTCCACAATCCATCGGTCGGTTGATCCTCAGTTGGTATACGCCTTGCTCGAACTATCTTGCGCGAAAAAAATTAATCCCAACGAACTTCCGCCTGCGCATGTCTGCTTTATCCTGGACCGCTCGTCTTCTATGCGCGGGGAGCGGCTGGACATGGTTCGCGCCAATCTCATCCGGTTGATTCGCAAATTAAAGCCGACGGACGTTCTGTCGATTGTGACTTTTAGTGATCGGGCAGAGGTTTTGGTGCCGCCGGTTGAGTTAAGCGACTCTGCGCGGATCGAATCCATGATTTTGGGAATCAGCGCTGGAGGCGCAACTGAAATATTTCAGGGACTGGAACTTGGCCTTGAGGTGTTCAAGCGGTTTGCGGGGCGGAGCAATTTCCTGAAACATTTAATTTTAATTACCGACGGCCATACCTATGGAGATGAGGACCGCTGTTACGATGCGGCCGAACGGGCAGCAGTGGAAGGGGTTTCCATTAATGCGTTGGGTATTGGTCATGAATGGAACGATGCTTTTTTGGACCGGTTGGCTTCGATTAGCGGTGGAAATTCGGTTTACATCAGCGCTGAGGAAGACCTGGCGCAATTCGTAGAGCAAAAAATTCAATCCTTGAGCGTCAATTACGCCCGAAAGACTGAATTGCACCTGGACTTACCGGAGCATATTACCTTAGGCTACGCATTCAGGATCCAACCGAATGTCGGTCCTTTGGAAGTGAATTTCCCCGTCCAACTTGGCGCGCTTGAATATGGCCGAAATACCAGTGTTATACTAGAATTTAAAATTGACCAGCTTCAGACGGTTGAACCCGATCAAACCATTGCCAGTGGCAAAGTAATTTTCGAGGTCACCTCAAAAACAATCCCGATCGAGCGGCAATTCATTCGAATTAACCGGCCTATCCGGGATACATGGGTAAAAGAAAAAGTGCCTACGGCAATGTTGACTGCCATGTCTCGCCTTTCGCTCTACCGCCTGCAGGAAAAAGCTCGAGAAGAAGCTGCAATCGGAGAAATCGAAAGCTCTTCCCGGCATTTAACCTACCTGGCTTCGCGTTTTATGGCACAAGGGAACCATGATTTGGCGCATTCCGCGCTATTGGAAGCAGAACACCTTCAAAAGCATCAACGATTTAGCGAGGAAGGCGAGAAGGACATAAAGTACGGAACACGATCTTTATTTTTACTGCCCGACCCGGAGCCAAAAAAACCATGATTCAATGCCCAAATTGTAAACATCAAGAACTGCCCGGGGCACTTTTCTGTAGTGAATGTGGCACGCAGTTGGTGACAGCCGATACCTTGACTTCACCCCTGGCCAACCAATCCGCCGAGTCTTTGGGATTTGACAGCCAGGAAAGCAATCCAGCCGTCATGCCGGCTGCGGGTCCTTTTATTCCCGTGAAAAATATTGTCATCAGTCTGCATGTCGTAAACGCAGATAGGACTTTGCACCTGACGGGGCGCTCTGAATACAGTTTGGGGCGAATTGCCAGGGGGCAGCCGATCCTACCGGATTTTGATCTGTCCGAATTTGATGCTTATGACCACGGGGTATCGCGGTTGCATGCAGCCATCAAGGTTTCGGCGTTGCGAATCTCGATCATGGATCTTGGTTCCGCCAATGGTACCCGAATCAATGGCCAAAAACTTGTCCCCAATGTAGAATACCCGCTAAAAAACGGCGATCTGATTGCCCTGGGAAAGTTGAAAATTGAATTTCAGACGTCTAACGATTGAATTCCGAATGTGAGATAAAAAATATGCCAATTGTAATCGTCCACTTCACAAGCGAAGATCCGATCGTTGGGGACCTGGATGTACTTCCCACTCCGACGGATAACCTGATATCGTTGAAAAACCCGCGAAAAAAAGACGGGAAAGATGTCCCTTACCTTGAGCCAAATGTTACAATCGTCGTGTGGCCGCTGGCAAGAATTAATTTTATCGAGGTTATGTCAGCTGGCGCGGATGAAGAGATCATTTCGTTTGTCAGGGAGTGAGGCAGCTTTTGGACGATAACTTTAAGAACCGGGTAATCCTGGTCGTTGACGACGAAGAGCGTATGGCGCGGTTCATCCGTCTAAACCTGGAACACGATGGATTTCAGGTGGTCGAGGCTTTCCGCGGCCTGGATGCCATCCACAAATTACGCGATTCGATGCCTGACGTGGTTCTTCTCGACGTGATGATGCCCGACCTGGATGGTTTTGAAGTATTAAAGTTGATCCGTGAAATCAGTCAGGTGCCAGTGATTATGCTGACCGCGAAGGGTGAAGAAGACGACCGGGTACGCGGCCTGGAACTGGGTGCTGACGATTATGTTACCAAACCATTTAGCCCGCGCGAATTGGTCAGCCGGGTCCGGGCAGTTTTGCGCCGGACGGAATCAGCTGGATTTGTTTCTCGGGATGTATATGAGGTCGATGGATACCTTAAACTGGATTTTGGACGTCGAGAAATCTGGGTAAACGGGAAACTGGTCAAATTGCGACCAACAGAGTACCGGTTGCTATATCACCTGGTACAAAACGCCGGCTGGGTTATGACTTACGACCAACTGCTATCAAAAGTCTGGGGTTACGAGTATCGCGACGAACCGCATTATGTGCGTCTGTATATCAATTATTTACGGCAAAAGATCGAGAAAGACCCGGCGAATCCGCAGTACATCCTGACCGAACGTGGTGTGGGGTACCGGTTTATTGATTTTGTCCGCGAGAAAATAGACGACAAGAACCCCGCTAATTGATGCAACCTTTTTGTGAATTGTGCATCAAAAAGTAATAGAAAACCAAGCTAAGATTCAATCCAGCCGGATTGATCCAAGGAGTAAAGAATGATTAATGTCCCCGTACATGTTACTGACGCAGAATTCGAAAAAACGGTGTTGCAATCCACGCTGCCGGTTATTGTAGATTTCTGGGCGCCGTGGTGCGGCCCGTGCCGGATGGTAGCACCGACTCTCGATAAATTAGCATTAGAACATGCCGGCAAGCTCATTATCGCGAAAGTTGACACGGATGAAAATCCCGATTGGCCGACCCGCTTTGGCGTTCAGGGAATCCCTACCATGATATTTATCGCTAACGGTAAATTAGTCCACCGTCAGGTTGGCGCTTTACCCGAAGGCATTTTGCGCGACCTGGTCAAAGAATTTCTTGAGGTTGTGCAAACAGTTTCGCCCAACTAAGACGCAGTTTTATTAAAAAAAGCAACTGATCCCAACCATTAGGCCGGGATTAGTTGCTTTTTTATGTTGTTAACTTATTCGGCTGCCCGTTCGATTTTTGCTCCCAGGGAAGCCAATTTCTGGTCAACTTTCTCGTAGCCGCGATCGATCTGGCCAATATTGCGGATAACTGACTTGCCGCGTGCCGAGAGCGCTGCAAGAACCAGCGCCATTCCTGCGCGAATGTCGGGGCTTTCCATTTTTTCCCCATATAGCTCGGTTGGACCATTGACGATGCAGCGATGCGGATCGCATAAAACGATTTGAGCCCCCATCCCTACCAGCTTATCGGTAAAGAACATGCGGCTGGGGTACATCCAATCATGGAATAGCACTGTGCCTTTGGACTGGGTGGCAACCACCAGTGCGATGCTCATCAGGTCGGTAGGGAAGGCCGGCCAAGGCATGACGCTGATCTCGGGAATGGCGCCGCCCAGGTCAGCTTCGACTGTCAGACGCTGGTCACGCGGGACGAAGATGTCATCGCCGTGGGTTTCCCAGTGAACACCCAGACGGCCAAATACCAGGCGGATCATGTCAAGGTATTGGTTGCCAGCGTTGTGAATGGTAATTTCTCCGCGGGTCACCACCGCTGCACCGATGAAACTGACCACTTCCAGGTAGTCAGAACCGATGGTGAATTCTGTCCCGTGCAGCCGTTCCACACCGGTGATATGCAGCGTGTTTGAGCCGAGATTGCTTATTTTCGCGCCCATCTGGTTGAGCAGCTGGCATAATTCCTGGATGTGCGGTTCCGACGCGGCATTGCGGATCACGCTTTCCCCTTTGGCCAACGTGCAAGCCATGATGGCATTCTCGGTGGCGGTGACACTGGCCTCGTCAAGGAGGATATCTGCGCCTGTCAGCCCGTTGGAACGAAAATAAAAGGCGCGGTCATAGGTGATATTGGCGCCTAGCTTCTGGAGAGCCAACAGGTGAGTGTCCACACGCCGCCGGCCGATGACGTCGCCGCCCGGAGGCGGTAGAACCAGCTCGCCACCGCGGGCTGAAAGCGGTCCAGCCAACAGGATGGATGCGCGAATCTTACGCGTAATATCCGGGTCCAGTGTAGCTGGATGGATGTCTTTAGCCTGAAACTGCCAGGTATGGGTATCCATATTGGTGATTTCAACGCCCAGGCTTTCAAACAAACGGCGCATGGTTTGGACGTCGAGGATGTCCGGTATGTTTTTCAAGATTACAGGTTCATCGGTAAGCAAACAGGCAGCCATGAGCGGGAGGGCCGCATTTTTATTCCCCGCCGGTGTAACTTCCCCTTTAAGCGGGATTCCGCCTTCGATGATAAACTTTTCCACGTTCACCTCCGGTGATTTTAAGTGTATTATAGCCATATTGAAGAAATTCACCAACCAGACACATTTTTTCAGTGGGGGAGTAAAAGATCAATCAAACCATGAAACCAGCCGACCTTCGACCAGATCCAGCTAGATCCATCCTGCTGCTGCACGGGCTGGGAGTTTACGGAGAGTCCTGGGGCTACCAGGTTCAAGCTCTGGCGCAGGCAGGGTTTAACCCCATTGCGCCTGATTTGCCTGGTTTTGGAAATTCGCCTTCGCCAGGGCGGTTCTGGTCGGTTCGATCCGCCGCCGAAGCGATGGTAAAACTATTGGACAGCAAAGGGATAAACCGTACGGTTGTGTGCGGCCTATCCATGGGGGGAACGGTAGCTCTGCAGATGGCGCTTGATTATCCGGATCGGATTGCCGGGCTTATCCTGATCAATACTTTCGCTACATTAAGACCAGCCAGCGTGTCTGAGGTAGTATATTTTATCCGGCGAGGGTTGCGGGCGTACATTTCCAATCCAGGCAGCCAGGCCGATCTGGTGGCACAGCGGATTTTTCCCTACCCGGAGCAGGCGGAATGGCGGGTTCGGCTGATCCAATCCATAAAAGCCTCTAACCCAAAAATTTACCGTCAGGCCATGCTATCCCTGGCGCGTTTCGACGTCTCGCGGAAGTTGACACGGATAAATACGCCAGTGATGGTCATCACGGGAACGAAAGATACGACGATTCTGCCAAGAGTGCAACAATTAATGGCTGAGCGCATCCCGGGTGCGGAGCGCCATTTGATCGACGGAGCAGGCCACGGGGTCATCGTTGACCATTTTGCCGAGGTCAACCGGTTGCTGCTGGAGTTTATGACCAGGGTTTATTCCAATTGACGGCGCAGGGCTTCCGGGTCTGTGACGGGCAGCTGGCAGACGAAATGCTGGCAGACATAGGCGGTCGGGGCGTTGTTCAGGGTTGCCCGGTCGCGAAGTAGTTCGGGACTTTTGGTGGGAACAGGCAGGGATGCGCAGGCCAATACCAGCCGCGGACGATACTTTTTTTGAGCAATGGTAGTTAGGGCGGCTATCTGGTCTGCAGGGGCTTCGGCATCCCAAACGATTGCAACCTGGCGGTAGGGATTGAGAGCAAGGTCAAATGCCAGAAGCCAGCTGCCAAAAGCGGTTGGGTACTGAGCCAGCGTCTCCTGAATGGCTTTCAAAGAGTCTTCGGCAGCTTTTTGATACACTTCTTCGCCGGATAAGGCAGCTAACAGCATCAAACTGCGTGTAGCCA
>CALMGN010000188.1 GCA_937863605.1 uncultured Anaerolineaceae bacterium | reverse complement strand
GCGCTGGCGGGCGTTCCTCAGTGCGGGTGTGGATAATCCATTTGGGATTGTACAGGTTGAAGGCTGGCGGTTCACAAAGCAGGTCCATGTGTGCCTGCCAGTAGGATTGCACCGTGCCAACATCCATCCAGTACCCATCGTATGGATAGGCGATGATCTTTTTTCCGCTTTCAATCAGTGTGGGCAGGATATTCTTGCCAAAATCATGCGAGGACTCCTGGTTGAGGTGATCTTCCCATAAGGACAGGTTCAGCACATCCATATTGAAAATGTAAATACCCATGTTTGCCAGTGTCGACGGCGGGACGGCCGGTTTTTCCACAAAGGATGTCACATTATTGTTGTCATCCACCCCCACGATACCAAAGCGCGAGGCCTCGGAATAAGGGACGTTAATCACCGCCACGGTGACATCCGCCTGGCGCTCCTGGTGATAGCGAATTAATGGCTCGTAATTCATCGAATAGATATGATCGCCGGAGAGCATCAACACCGCATCCGGATTATCGTGTTTAATGAAAGTGAAATTCTGTTGGACGGCATCGGCAGTCCCCACAAACCAGGAAGAACCCAACGCCCGGTAGGGAGTGAGGATGCGCACGCCGCCGGTAAAGTCGCGGTTCAAATCCCAGGGACCGCCAGCGCCAATGTGCTCGATGAGCGAGTGCGGCCGGTATTGCGCCACGATCATGACGTCAAATATACGCGAATTGACACAGTTGGACAGCGGGAAATCAATGATGCGATACTTACCGGCGAACGGTACTGCGGGTTTGGTGCGTTTGGCCGTCAGAACCCCCAACCGAGTACCTTCGCCGCCTGCCAGAATGACCGCCCGGATATTCATGATTTATCTCCCTGAAAGTTGGTGGTAAAGCTGTGCATACTCTATGGCCGATTTTTTCCAGGAAAAATCCTGTTCCATTCCGCGAATTTGGATCGATTCCCATACCTGCCGGTCGGGGTAGGCGTAAAGCGCTCGCCGGAGCGATTCCGCAAAGGCTTCCGGCTGGGCTTCTTCAAAGAGGAAACCGGTGCTTCCCGCCAGAGTAGGATCGTCGCGAATGGTATCGCGCAGCCCTCCGGTTGCGCGCGCCAGGGGGACCGTGCCGTAGCGCATGGCGATCATTTGTGCCAGACCGCATGGCTCGTAACGCGACGGCATGAGCAGGATATCGCCGCCGGCATACAGTCGGCGGGACAACCCGACATCGAACTTGATTAAGGCGCGCACCCGGTCGGGAAATTCTGCTTCCAATGACCGGCAGCTCGTTTCGAGATGCGAGTCTCCTGTGCCGAGGATGACCGCCTGCCAGTTGAGGTCAGCGGCCAGACGCAG
>CALMGN010000187.1 GCA_937863605.1 uncultured Anaerolineaceae bacterium | reverse complement strand
GAGTAATCTGCTGAAGATTTCGACAGAACTCGCACACCAAAAAAAACATGATCAAGCCTCGGCGATGTGAGATAGACCAGAATTAGAATCCCAATAACGCCGGTGATAAATAGGAGCAGGATGACCAATCCCAAATAGCGACGCGCCCGGTGGGATGCATTATCAGATTTTTCAAAACCTTCGCCCGCGTTCATATCATCCTTGATCCCCATCGGGGTTTAGATCAGATATTGGCTTTACTAAGTCAGGGAAGGTCTTGCGAATAACATTCCAGAAAGCCTCAACAACCTGCGGGTCGAACATGACGCCACTCTGCTGGAAGATATGATCGATGACTACCTGGTGATCCATGGCAGGCCGATAGGGCCGGTCGGAGGTCATGGCATCCCACACATCCACCACCGAGAAGATTCGCGCTGCCAGCGGAATTTCTTCTCCCTTTAGCCCGCGTGGATAACCGTTGCCGTCCCAGCGTTCATGGTGTGAGTAGGGGATATCAAGCGCTGGTCGTAAATATTCGATGGGATACAGAACATCGTACGCAACCTTGGGATGCAACCGCATGATCACCCATTCTTCCGGGGTCAGCTTGCCGGTTTTCTTTAAAATCTGGTCCGGGACGCTCATTTTGCCAATGTCATGCAGCAGCGCGCCCCGCCGGACATGTACTAATTCTTCATCTGAAAAGCCGAAGTGGCGGGTCACTTCCAGCGTGATTTCGGTCACCCGCCGGGTGTGTCCTTCCGTGTCCTGGTCGCGCTGGTCGAGCATGGTCGCCCAACCGGTAATGGTTTCATCGTACGCCTGGATTAAATCCAGCCGTGACTGATTGAGATTGGTGACCATGATGTTGAATGTTTCTGTCAGGTAAGCTACCTCGTCATTCCCACCTGATGGCAAGCGGACATTCAAATTTCCCGATGCCACCTGCGACGATGCCACAACAAGGTTCTTCAGCGGATACGTGATGCGGTCAGCAATTTCAACCCCAACCACAAATACCAGGAGTATCAAGAGCAAGACAAGACCTCCGACCTGAATCCTGGTCGGCGTGCTGGCGGTCACCCAGTAGTTGTTGATCATCGACGCCCCGAGTAGGCCAATCACATCGCTGTTGCGAATCTGCCAGACGCCTACCAGTTCGGTATATTCCAGATCAATAATATTGAACGTGCGCTGCCCCCTCAACTGGCGTTTAAGACTTGATGTCTCCTTACCAGCAATGATCTCCTCAGCCAATTCTGCGGGTAATGATTGCGGTTCAGACAAGGTAGTCGCCAGAATTTTGCCGGAAGTATCATACAATGACACTTGCGCCAGGGTTTCCACACGCATCTGATTGACAATGGTACCTAGCGATTTGCCAACCAGTGCAACGCCTACCAGCTGCTCGCGAGAATCGCGCAGTGGACCTGAGACATAAAAATAGTAGTCGCTGTCGTGATAGGCTATTCCACTATATTTATCGCCAACCGCATCCAGTTCTCCAGCTAATACCCGTTTAACAAAAGTAAGCGCTGCAAAATCCGTCCCATTCCCGTCCTCGATTAAATAATTGACTGAAGAGCCAGCAAGTTCTTTTTGCACTTCCAGCACAACCTCACCAGCAGTGCTAAGGATGATCACCTGCTCCTCACCCTGGGCAGCAGCAACGCCGATCACCAGGTCGCTCAAGCGTTGCAGATCATTGGTCTGCACGGCCAAATCCATGCCTTCAGTAAAGGAAAGCATCCGCAAAGTCTTTAACAAGCGGTTTTCTTCTCTTACCATCCACTCGGAACTTAATTTTTCAGTCTCGATCAACTGGTTCGAAAACCGTTCATCAGTGGTATCGAATACGATGCGCATGACCACATACGCAGCCCCAACGGCTATCCCGATTGCCAGAAGCAGGTAAGGTACCGTGATTTTTGCGCGCAGAGGAAAACGTACACGAGCCCGCGAGGTGGGGTGTGAGTTTAAATTAGGAGTGGTTGAGCCAGCCGTCATGAAGGTTTCCCCTTTGAAGCTTGATACAGGTAAACTACCCTTCAATGTGCAACTTTCGGACCATTCACTTTCAATCAGGCTATAATCAGTCATATTTTGAGGATTCGAGAGCCTAAAATGCCCCCCTACC
>CALMGN010000186.1 GCA_937863605.1 uncultured Anaerolineaceae bacterium | reverse complement strand
CTCGGAAAAGCCGGCGGCGTGATTGTCATGGCCTCCTGGATGGTGATTGCGCTGGTGTTCGCTTTTGATCTGTCCATTCCGGAAATTTACCGCGCTATAAAACCGGCGCTCACCGGGATGCAGCACCAAGTGGATAAACGGCTGCATGGTCCCGCGCCTTCGTATGACCGCAGATCTGGCCACGCGCCTGAGGGGCACGATTTGGCCCCCGGGGAGTTGCCATCCGATTTCCGTCCGCTGCCGGGTCACGCCAGCACGCATGCCCCCGAGACTCAGCATCACCGCTCTCCGCTGGCGGAACGCGCCAGCGCGGTCAGCAAATCTGGGGTTGCACCCGCGCAGG
Organism: uncultured Anaerolineaceae bacterium; assembly: GCA_937863605.1. Lineage (GTDB taxonomy): Bacteria > Chloroflexota > Anaerolineae > Anaerolineales > Anaerolineaceae > Bellilinea. Next base: position 16,272 of record CALMGN010000186.1, on the reverse strand, counting down.
AGGTGACGATACAGCAGCAAGTCACCCGGGCTGGAGCGCTGGCCTCCGCATGGAAACTGCCGCCCGTCGATCAGATCCTGGAACCGGCTACTCCGGCAGCCCAGCAGACCAACCTGGACCAGGAGCGTGCGCGGTTAATCGAAGAGACGCTGGCGTCTTTTGGGGCGCCCTGCCACGTGGTCGATATTTCTCGCGGGCCAACCATCACCCGCTTTGGCGTGGAACCGGATTTCATTGAATCGCGCGCCGGGAAGATGCGCGTGCGGGTCAGCAAAATTGCCTCGCTCGCTGACGATTTGGCGTTAGCGCTGGCAGCGCCGCGCATCCGCATTCAGGCACCGGTACCCGGGCGCGCCTACGTCGGCATCGAGGTACCCAATACCGAAATTAGCCGGGTCGCCATGCGCGAGGTGCTGGACAGCGACGTCTTCCGCCGCATCAAATCACCGCTACGCTTTACCCTGGGTAAAGACGTGGCTGGCAAGCCTGTAGCAGGCGACCTATCCGCCATGCCGCACTTGTTAATCGCCGGTACGACCGGTTCCGGTAAATCAGTATGCGTCAACTCGATCCTTATCAGCCTGCTGCTGAATAATACTCCCGCCGATATCCGCCTGGTGCTGGTGGACCCCAAACGGGTCGAACTGACCGGCTACAACGGCATCCCGCACCTGCTGGCGCCGGTGGTGGTCGATACCGAACGGGTGGTGGGAGCATTACAGTGGCTGCAGCGCGAAATGGATGCACGCTACCACAAGTTCTCATCATCCGGTACACGTAACATTCAGGACTACAACGCCAAGACCTCCGACCGGCTGCCGTACCTGGTGGCCGTCATTGATGAACTGGCTGATTTGATGATGCTTTCGCCGGATGAGACTGAGCGGGCAATCACCCGCCTGGCGCAATTGGCGCGTGCGACCGGCATCCACTTGATCCTTGCCACTCAGCGCCCGTCCGTGGACGTGGTCACCGGCTTGATCAAAGCCAATTTCCCGGCACGGGTGGCTTTTGCAGTCGCCTCTTCGGTGGACAGCCGCGTCATTCTGGATCAACCCGGGGCTGAGCGGCTGCTCGGGCGCGGCGATATGCTGTTCCAGGCGCCGGACGCGCCAGCGCCAGTGCGTTTGCAGGGCGTGTACGTTTCGGACGTCGAAATATCCAGGCTGGTAGATTACTGGCGCACCCAGGCGGCAACGCTGCAAAGCCAGCAGCCGCAATCCGATGGGGAAAGCATGCCGGACATGCTGCCCGGTGGTTTGCCGTTAAAGCAAGCGCCATTGTGGGATGCCGAAGAAGTCAGCGGAGATCCGCTTTACGCCGATGCGGTTGACCTGGTACGCCGTGAAGGACGCGCGTCGATCACCATGCTGCAGCGGCGGCTGAGGGTGGGGTACACCCGCGCAGCACGGATGATCGATTCGATGGAGGAAAAGGGGGTAATTTCGCCTGCGCTGCCCAATTCACAGGTCCGCGAGGTGCTGGATTACGGCGACAATTTGCCGCCGCAAGTAGGGTAAGCTGTCAGCTTGCCCAAAACAAGTAGGGAAATCTGTCAGCCTGCCTGCCAACCAGAATATTTAGTCGCATTCTATAATTATCAATAGTTTATTATACGAAAATGGATTATCGGAATGTCTCGTCCAGAAAATCAAGTTTACTACGAACGGCATTTACCTCATTATCAATTGAATGGTGCATCAATTTTTATTACTTTTCGACTGGTTGGATCTTTGCCGATTAGTATCTTAAATTACTTAGCCGAAGTAGAACGCCAAAAAGAATTATTGGCAGAAAATATTTCAGATCCAATTGCTCGAAAGGAAGCGATCACGAAAAGTAACAAGATATTATTTGGGAAATGGGATGGGGAATTAGATTTAAGTAAGGGGGAATCGAAATGGCTTTCCGATCGCAATGTGGCAGAGGTTGTTTGGAATTCTATACATTATCGTGACGGCAAAGAATATATTCTTGACGCATGCTGTATCATGCCGAATCATGTTCATATGGTAATAAACCCGTTGAAAACAGGTGAAGGCTATCAGTCGCTTTCAGAAATAATGCAATCGTTGAAAGGGTACACTGCCAGGAGAGCAAATATTATTCTTGGTCGATCCGGTCAATTTTGGCAACATGAGAGTTATGACCATGTTGTGCGGGACGCGGGTGAGTTCAAGCGCATCGTGGATTATATAGTTGACAATCCTTGTCGTGCGGGATTACCGGCGAACTGGGTTTACAACCGGTTTGAGAATATTTGATTATATTGCTGGTTTTAATCTGGCGCAGACTTTCAGTCTGCGTGGGCAAGCTGACAGCTTACCCTACTTTAATGCTCAAATTATTAAGTTGTCGGTAAAGCTATCGGCGTACATTACTCAACGGGGGGTCGAGGCGCAGACTTTCTGTCTGCGTGGGCAAGCTGTCAGCTTACCCTACGTTACGATTGGTATGTGGTAACCGGTATAAAAACTGCCTGACCAGACAGTCAGGCAGTTTCCCGCGTTCGAAATTTACGATTACCTGGCAGCCTGTAATTTAATTGCTGCGGCGGCCTTGAGGTCTTCCGCCTTGTCGGTACGCTCCCACGACAAGTTCAAATCATCGCGGCCGAAGTGGCCGTAGGCAGCCAACTGCTGGTATATCGGTTTGCGCAGGTCGAGATTCTGGATGATCGCACCGGGGCGCAGGTCGAAATGCTCAGAGATCAGCTCGGCGATCTCGTCATCCGGAATAGCGCCAGTGCCGAAGGTCTCGACGTTCACACTCAGCGGGTGGGCAACGCCAATGGCGTAGGCCACCTGGATCTCCACGCGTTCGGCCAACCCGGCAGCCACGATATTCTTGGCCACCCAGCGGGCAGCATACGCTGCTGACCGGTCAACCTTGGTGGGATCTTTGCCCGAGAATGCGCCGCCGCCGTGACGCCCCATCCCGCCGTAGGTATCGACGATGATCTTGCGTCCGGTCAGGCCGGAGTCGCCCATCGGGCCGCCGACCACGAAGCGCCCGGTCGGGTTGACGAAGATTTTCATATCCTCATCCACCATTTCAGCCGGCAGCACAGGGAGAATAACATGCTTGATGACTCCCTCGCGGATGTCTTCCTGCGAGACTTCCGGGGCGTGCTGGGTGCTGATCAAAACTGTATCCACCCGGTGGGGCTTGCCGTAACGGTACTCAACGGTCACCTGTGATTTGCCGTCCGGGCGCAGCCACGGCAGCGTGCCGTTCTTGCGGACTTCAGCCAGCTTGCGGGTCAACTTGTGCGCCAGGTAAATGGGCATAGGCATCAACACCGGGGTCTCGTTGCAGGCGTAGCCAAACATCATCCCCTGGTCGCCGGCGCCGACGTCTTCGATGCCGTTTTCCGCTAATTGCCCGGCTTTTCCTTCCTGCGAATGATCCACGCCCTGGGCAATGTCGCCGGACTGTTTGGCAATCGCCACCTGCACGGCGCAGGTGTTGCCGTCAAAGCCTTTGGCGCTGTCGTCGTAGCCGATCTCGTTGACCACCTTGCGCACCAGATCATTGAAATTGATTTGCGCGCGGGTGGTGATTTCACCCAGCAGCATAACAAAGCCGGTTTTGGTAGCGGATTCGCAGGCAACCCGCGAGTAGGGATCCTGCGCCAGGCAGGCATCCAGCACCGCGTCCGAGACCTGGTCGCACAGCTTGTCCGGATGTCCCTCGGTGACCGATTCAGAGGTGAAAAGGTACTTGGGGGAGTTCATAAAAGTGGTATTCATTAACCATATCCTCCATTTCGGATAAAAAAAGCCCCTTCTGAGACAAGGGGCAACCGAATGCATGGTTTGTAACTGCCCTCTCATCTTCCAGAATTTCGATCTGCCGGAATTGGCACCTTCGAATACCCTTTTTAAACCACACCCAGGGTAATCAGGTTGTCGAGGCTTCACAGGGCCGGTCCCTCCGCCTCTCTGGATAAGAGCGCCTTTATGGGGCTTATTTGATTATATCTGATATCTTAACACAGGATTTTTGGTATGTCAATTGGTGACGGGTCATAAAAACGACCTATATGGTCATGATTGTATTCCTACCAATCGTCACGCAGCATGTGAACAAAAGTATTCCCCGGGAGAGGTTTTTCCTCCCGGGGAATACTTGCTTACGCTTGAGTCATTTCCTGGAACTTGATTTACAGTTCAGCCGATCGGGCAGCTATCTTTTCTTTCACGTTGGCGATAAATTCGCTGACTGGCAGATCGTTCTGGCGCGAGCCGTCACGACGACGCAAGGCGATCGTCCCGGCGGCCATTTCAGCGTCACCGATTACCGCCATGTACGGAACTTTTAGCAGCTGCGCGTTGCGAATTTTGGCGTTCATGCGGTCGGAGCCCAGGTCTGCTTTCGCACGGATACCTGCTGCCCGCATCTGATTCGCCAGGCTGGCAGCATATTCGTTGTGCTGGTCGGTGATCGGCACGATGGTCACCTGATCCGGTGACAGCCAGACCGGGAAGTTGCCGGCATAATGTTCCAGCAGGAAGCCGACCATGCGCTCATGCGTGCTGAGCGGGGCGCGGTGGATGCATAGCGGCACTTCATCTTCACCCTGGCTGTTGACAAATGACAGGTCAAAGCGAGCGGGCACGGCAAAGTCAACCTGATTGGTGGCCAGCGAGAACTCTTTCCCAATGGCGCTCCAGATCTGGACGTCAATTTTTGGGCCGTAGAAGGCAGCTTCGTCGGCAGCCTCGACGTAGGGTACATTGTGATTGCGCATGGCACTGCGTACCATTTCCTCGGTCTTGAGCCATAGACGTTCGTTGTCCACGTACTTTTTGCCAAGGCCTTTTTTATGGTGGGTTGACAGCCGCATGACGAATTTTTCAATGCCAAACAGATCAAAATACGTCTGGTACATGGCAACTACGCCCATAAATTCCGATTCAAACTGCTGTTCCGAGCAGTAGATATGAGCGTCATTCATTTGCATAGAACGCACGCGCATCAGCCCGAACAACTCGCCGCTTTTCTCGTAGCGGTAGCAGGTGCCGTATTCCGCCAGCCTCACCGGCAGGTCGCGGTAGGAGCGCTGTTTGCTGCCAAAGATTTTGTGATGGAAGGGGCAGTTCATCGGTTTGACGTAGTACTTGACGCCTTCCAGTTCCATCGGCGGATACATGCTCTCAGCATAGTAGGGCAGGTGACCGGAACGCTTGAACAGATCCTCTTTGGTCAAGTGCGGAGTGCGCACGCGGTCATAACCGGCCTTCTCTTCCATTTCCTTGGCCAGTTTTTCCAATTCCTCGATCATGACGCCGCCGCGCGGCAGCCATAACGGCAACCCCGGACCGACCTCGTCATCGAAGATGAAAATTTCCAGTTCTTTGCCAAGCTTGCGGTGGTCGCGGCGTTTGGCCTCTTCCAGCATTTGCAGGTACTGGGTGAGTTCGTCCTTGGTCTTCCAGGCGGTGCCATAAACGCGCTGCAGCTGGGGATTATGCTCGTCGCCGCGCCAGTAGGCACCCGCCACTGTCATCAGTTTGAAGGCGGACGGGTTGATTTTGGCGGTGTTGTCCACGTGCGGACCGCGGCACAGATCCACAAAGGTATCGCTGGTATAGATGGAGAGCTCCGGCTTTTCGGTCAGCGGATTGCCGTGTTCGTCGGTCTCGCCCAGTTCCAGGTCGTGGATCAGTTCGAGCTTGTAGGGTTGATCTTTGAAGATCTGGCGCGCTTCATCGGCGGTGACCACTTTGCGGACAAAGTCGTGCCGTCCAGCGATGATCTGGCGCATGCGCTTCTCGAGTTTTTCCAAATCCTCGGGAGTCAGATTGCGCGGCAGGTCGAAGTCGTAATAAAAGCCGTTCTCGACCGGCGGCCCAATGGTGTACTTGGCCTCCGGGAACATCTCGATCACTGCTTCAGCCATGATGTGGGCCAGCGAGTGGCGAATGCGATAAAGCTCGCTTTCATGATAATTATCTTGTACTTCGTTTCCCATGCGTGCCTCCGTAATTTCAAGTATTATATCAGCGTGGGCTGTGCAAGGCAAAGAACCCATATAAAGACGGAACCACGGAGGCACGGAGTTCACGGAGAAACCCTAAAAATTTTTGGCAGATTAATAATTCCGTCATACGCATAGGTTCTAGAGGAATCATGAATTATCGTCAAGTAATCCCATCTGATTTTCCCCGGCTGGCTGAAATGCGCTGGGATTTCCGGACTGCGCTGCTGACCGAGCCGCTTCCGCCGGGGACCCGGGAAGCTTTTCTGCCGGTGATGCTGGATTTTCTGGAGGATGCCTTCCGCAGCGGGCAGTGGATGATGTGGGTTGCCGAGCAGGATGGGCTGATTGTCTCGCATGTGTACATCGAGCGCATCCGCAAGGTGCCGCGCCCAACCAGCTTTGACGCCGAGTACGGCTACCTGACCAATATGTACACCGTCCCCGCCCTCCGCGGGCAGGGGATTGGCACTGAGCTGCTGCGCACGGCGGTGGCATGGGCGCGCGAGCAGCACCTGGAGATGATCATATTATGGCCGGCTAAAGGGCGCGAGCCGTTCTATGCCCGCGGTGGGTTCGTTCCTGAGCCGGAGGCGTTGTCACGGGAGTTGGGGGAATAGGCTGCCGTTCGTGACTGGTGGAAGGTCAAGATATGATCGCGCTCGGTCTCCCGCCCAAAGGGCGCTCTGTGAGCGACCGAGCGCGATCAAAGTACCTCGCTCCGTGAAGAATACTGGACCGAATTAGAAAAGGGTGTTCAGGATCCCGGCCGCCACATAACCGGCAATCAGGAGCAGACCGGTGTAAAAGTGAGCCAAGACGGTATTGGCATTGGCCGGAATCAACCGGTAAGGATGAGTATGATGCTGGCGCAGTAAACGGTAGGCCTTCCATCCCAACGATAATCCCAGCAGGCCGAGAAGTGTCGTAAACGGCATAACGCCAAAAAGCACACCAGCGATGATGATCAGATAGGCGGCCCCAATCTGCACGGCGTAACCTCGGATGGCGGCTGTGGTGGACAGGCGTGTAATGACGGTCTTCTTGCCGGCGCGGGCGTCCCAGGGTTTGTCGGGGAATTCATTGATATACAGCACCGCGGAGATCAGCAATGCCAGCGGCAGCGAAGCCAGCAGCGCCTCCCAACTCCAACGTCCGGTCTGTACCCAGTATGCCCCGAGCACCACCGTCGGCCCAAAGCCGATGGCGACTGCCAGTTCACCCAGGCCGCGATTGACCAGCCGCAGCGGCGGCGCAGAGTAGAGATATCCGATGAGAAAGCCGACCAACCCGAAAGCCAGCATGGCGGGACCTACGACGACGGTCAGGTAGAGACCGATCACAGCGCCAACCGCGAAGAAGACCACGGCCAGGTTGCGCACGCTCTCAGGGGACATCAGCCCGCGCTGGATGACCCGTGAGCCGCCGCTGAACGGCGTAGGGGTGAGGTTGGCCTCATCGGCGCCGGTGGCGTGATCGAAGTAATCGTTAATCACGTTGGTGCCGAGGTGGAAGCACGCCGCGCCGATCAGGGTGAGGAAAAACAGCCAGAAATGGAAAGCATCCCGCAGGAACCCATCCTTCCAGGCGATGGCCGTGCCGAGCAAGACGGGCGTCAGCGTTGCAGTGAGGAACGGCAGACGGGTGGCATTGAAGAACAACGCCCACTTCGAGGGCTGGTATGCCTGCTCAAGAATTTCCCAGGTGATGTGATATTCGTCACCCAACTTGCGGACGTCTGCCTTTGCGCCGACGATCTGGCAAAAGCCTTCGATGAGGCCGACTTTGAAGTCTTCCAACAGGTCATTGTCCAGACGCATGACGAAGTGATCGGGGGCAGATTCGACAACGGCGCTCGCTCCGCCATCGTTGAGGAAATACGGGTGAACTTCGGTGCAAAAGATTTCGAGCATCTTTTGTGGACGACCGGGCAGTTGTTTGACGAGATTCTTGAACATGCTTGCCCAGCGGTCCACCGAGGCGCGGGTGATCTCGCGGATCATGCTGCCGTCTCCTTTGTCGAGGACGCGGTCAATGTATAACACGGCGTCGTTGAAAGGTTTCATGGGGCAGTCCTCGTCCGGATCCATGGGGCGGAAATCCGGCGCATTGACCGCCTCCGTCATTTCTTTCCAACCTTCCGCGCCCAGTTTGGGGCGGTAATTGCCGTAGAGCAAATGCCATGAAAGGGCTTTGACTGTTTGTTGTTCGATTGGTTTTCCTATGGACATTCTGGTTCCTCCTGGAATGGAATAATTCATTATTATCATCAAGAAACCCGGATTTTTCAACCTGGTTTCTCAATTGAGGGAGACTGGTTATTTACTGGCCGGGGGCGTGCAGGCACAAGTCTCTCTTTGATCGCGCTCGGTCGCTTACAGAGCGCCCTGTGGGCGGGGACCAGCGTGCGATCACGCGGTCATGAGACCGGTGCGATCAAGGAGCGCGATCCAATACGGGCCGCTTTCGTTAATGCTCGCAGCCCGAGTATAATTACCCCATGAGCACACCGCCTATCGAAGTTCTCATTACCGTTTCTTTTCCTGAAGAGTTAATTACACCATTGCGCCAGCTTTCACCACGCCTGCGTATCACATTACTGCCGGCGCGCGCGCCGGAAGACATTTCCGCCGAGGTCTGGAACCGGACCGAGGTGCTCTACACCGACCGGCTGCTGCCAGCGCCGGGCGCTGCGCCCAACCTGCGCTGGATTCAGTTTCACTACGCCGGCATCGACCACGCCGCCGACAATCCGCTGCTGAGCAAGCCTAATGTGGCGATTACCACGCTGAGCGGAGCGGCAGCACCGCAGGTGGCGGAATACGCCGTCATGATGATGCTGGCGCTCGGTCACAAAATGCCGGAGCTGCACACCAACCAGTTCAAGGCCGATTGGCCGAAGGACCGTTGGGAGCGATTCAAACCCGTCGAGCTGCGCGGCAGCACGGTGGGGATCATTGGCTACGGCAGCATTGGGCGCGAGATTGCGCGGCTGTTGCAGCCTTTTGAGGTCAACGTTTTAGCTGCAAAGCGTGACGCAATGAATCCGCTGGACGACGGCTATACACCAGCTGGTTTGGGCGACCCGGGGGGCGACTTGTTTACCCGTCTCTATCCGATTACCGCGCTCAAATCGATGGTGAAGGATTGCGACTTTGTGGTGGTTTGCGTCCCGCTGACCCCTCAAACACGCAACCTGATCGGCGAAGCAGAATTGGCTGCCATGGGTCCTGCTGCTTACCTGGTGGACGTCAGCCGCGGGGGGATTATCCATCCGCAGGCGCTGGTAACCGCTTTGCAGGAGAAAAAGATTGGCGGCGCTGCGCTGGATGTCTTTGCTGACGAGCCGCTGCCAGCTACCAGCCCGCTCTGGAAGCTGCCTAATGTGCTCATCTCCCCGCATATCTCGGGGATCAGCCCGCACTACTCCCGGCGGGCAATCGCACTCTTCACCGAAAACCTGACGCGTTACCTTTCAGGTGCGAAGTTGTTTAATCTGTACGAGCCGGAATTAGGTTATTAATCACATCTGCGGTTTCTTCAATGGGGAATAGAACTCATGTTTAAAGCAATATTCTTCGACCTTGGCAGCACATTGATTTATTTCGATACCTCATGGGAAACAATCCTGCAACAGGCAAATCTGGCGCTGGGGGTGCAGTTAAAGGAGGCTGGTGTTGGCATCGACCCTACCCAGCTGGCCGTAGATTTCAACTGGCGTATGCAAAAATACTACGCTCAACGCAGCAGTGATTATGTGGAGCACACCACTGAATTTGTATTGAACGAGATGCTGGGTTCCTATGGCTTGCCAGAAATTAAACCGGAGTGGGCACGCATCGGTCTGGACGCGTTCTATCAGACCTTCCAGAACCATTGGCAGGTTGAACCGGATGCCATTTCCACGTTGGAACGCTTGCTCGGCGTTGGCTACAGACTCGGCCTGATCTCAAATGCCGGGGATGCTGCTGATGTTCAAACGCTCATCGATAAAACCGGTTTGCGCCCGTTCTTTGACCGCATCTGGATTTCCGCTAACGTGGGTGTCCGTAAACCTCACCCGCGCATCTTTGAAATTGCGATGGACTCTTTGCATTGTTCGCCAAAAGAGGCGTTGATGATCGGCGATACGCTCAACGCCGATATCCTGGGCGCCGCTAATGTTGGCATGTCCAGCATTTGGATCACACGCCGGGCGGATATGCTGGAAAACAACCCATACAAGTTATCCATCGTGCCCGACGAAGTTATCACCACCCTCGACGAGCTGCCGCTTCTGCTGGCGAACTGGTAGGCGGTTAATTCAACTTGCTGTCCGGCGGTTGTTGGACTGGACGCGGAGACAAGATGGGGAGTTCTGATTCGGAATCTGGCTCGCCATCCGCCAGCCCATCGTTGTAAGTTTCGATGAATGTCAAGAATGCAGCCACGACTCGCGGATCGAATTGCTTTCCGCTGAGGGCGCGGATATGCTGGATAACTTTCTCTTTTTCCCAGCCCTTGCGGTAACGCCGGTTATAAATTAGCGCATCCCACACATCCACCACTGCGAAAATGCGCGCCGGCAGGGGAATTTCCTCCCCTTTGAGTTTGCGCGGGTAACCAGTGCCGTCCCACCATTCGTGGTGTGACTGTGGAACACTCAGCGCCGGACGTAAAAAGTCGATCGATGACAGCATTTCGACCGAGTAGATTGGATGTTTGCGCATGATCTCCCAGTCCCGCTCTGTGAGGTTATCCTGCTTTTTCAGGATGCTGTCTGGGATGGCCATTTTACCAATATCATGCAGCAGTGAACCGCGCCGAATATGCAGCAGATCCTCGCCGCGCAAACCCATTTCACTGGCAAGCGCTACGGTCAAAGCCGCCACCCGGTGCGAGTGGCCTTCCGTTTCACCGTCGCGCAATTCTAATGCGCGCGCCCAACCTTCGATGGTGGCGTCATAGGCCAGGGTCAAATCCAGGTTGGCGGTTTGCAAGTCTTTAACCAGCCGGGCGTTATCGATGGCGATAGCTGCCTGGTTGGCGATGGATTCCAGGAAATTCATCCAGGCCGGGTCGGAGCCGAGTGGCGAGCGCTGGAAGATTTCCAGTACTCCCTGCACTTCGCCCTTGGTGATCAACGGGACGCCAATGTACGCCACGAAGCGCTCAGCTTTCACCCAGCGCGGCGGGAAAATCCCATCGACGCTGTCGGTCAGGTCATCGACCCGCAACAGCTTACGTTGCATGGCTACCCGTCCGGAAAAACCGCGGCCGATTTGTAACCGCACATCGCGGATGGTGTTGGTTAAAAACCCCTGCCCAGCAGCATAGGCCAACTGCTGCGTGTTCTCCTCCAGCAATAACACAGCGGCGGCATCAACACTGAGCTGTGCGGTGACTTGCTCCAACAAAACACGCAGCGTCAGGGGTAAATCCATCGAGGCGGTAATAGCCATGTCCACGGCGCGCAGCGCTGCCATGTGCTTGAGCTGTTGTTGAATTTGTTCCTCCGCCCGGCGGGAATCGGTGGAGTCCATAAACATATCCAATGTCGCGGGCTGCCCTTCCCATTCGATCAACACTGAATTGACATTCACCCAGCGCAGCTCCCGCGTTCGCGTCACAATGCGGAATGGATAGTGGGAGAGAGTGTCTTCGCCTTTCAGGCGACGTTGGTAGCGGTCCATCACCGTGCCAACATCATCCGGGTAAATCGAATCCCTCACATTCATCCCGATAAGTTCATTTACCGAAAAGCCAAAGATTTCAGCAGCGCGGGAATTGGCAAATACGAATTGATCGCCGCAGGAGACGATTACTCCTTCCGTGGCGTTATCGACCAGCAGGCGGTACTGGTTTTCGCTCCTGCGTAGCTCACGGGTGCGGATCTGGATTTGGCGGCGCAGAGACCAGCTCCAAATCAGCGTTGCGGCCAGCAAAATTAAAGCTGCTCCCAGCCCAATCACATAGGGACGCATGGCTATCCAGGTGGTTTTTTCCTCATACACGCCAAACCATTTTTCCTGGATGTCGTGCAGCTCACCAGTGGTATTCAAGGTGTAAAGGCCTTCGTTCAGTTTCGCGAGCAGTTCGCGGTTTCCCTCTGCGACCGCAATGGCATATTTGCGGGTAATCAGATCAACCTCAACGCGGCGGAGGTTGGTCACATCCAGGGTGCTGATCAGGTAATCGGCCTGAATACGGCTAAGAATGGTCCCATCATAACTATTTTGTGAAAGCAGGCGGATGGCATCCGCGGGATCATTGACTTGAACGATGCGCGAAGTAAAGCGTTCATTGACCAGATATTCATGCACGACCGAGTTGCTGATTACGATGATTTCCTTCCCGCGAACATCTTCCAAGGTGTGAACCGGTGAATTGCTGCGGACGTAAAGGTCGAAAGTGGTGTAGGTGATCGGGACAGAAAAATCAAGCGCGGCGTCGCGATTGGTTGAATATGCCAATCCTGCCAACATGTCTACTTTTCCATCCAACAGATCCTGGCGGGATTGTTGAGAGTTTGTCAACACGAACTCCACCTCAAAGCCCATCTCACGCGCCACAGCTTTGACCATATCAATGGCGAAGCCAACCGGCTGATTATTTTCAAGGTAATCGTACGGCGGGTTAGTGGCAGAACCCCCCACTCGGACAACCGGCTTACCGGATGACGAGGCCGCTGCCGGGAGGGGCGTTTGGATTGGGGATGGGGTTTGGGCGTTAACGCGGCTTTGTCCGGTCGACAGCCATATAGCACAGCCAGCCACCAAGGCAGATAGGAAGAGAAGCAAAACCTGTTTCTGTAATCTTGTTGAGTTCATTGGCTGTTAAGTTTGCCCGGAGGAAGCGCTTTTAATTTGAAGTCTGGTCGGGCAAATCGGATCACCGGAAATGATTTAATAAGTCTGCAAGACAATTGTACTTATTGTACGGGGTTTTGCGATTATTTCAAATGCCTGAAACCGATTATTAGGGTATTAAAACTTAAATTTGATCCAGCCGGTCATTATAACGCCTTGAGCCGGAAAATCGAGCAGGCTGATAGCTATTTGTCAGACCCTGTCCATGATCTTCCTCTTGTTTCCCTGCGCAGCCCGCCCGATTGTTGTACAATGATTTCATAAAATCCCTCTTTTCGGCCCGACAATTAAACAACTGGATCAAGGAGTTATAGGAAAAGCCATGTACAAAATCTTGCTGACCGATGGGCTTGAAGAAAACGGGCAGGTCATCCTGCGGGCAAACGCTCAGGTTGACAACACCCCAACCATCTCTGCTGACGATCTACTGAAGGTTGTTGGCGAGTACGATGCACTGATTGTTCGAGGACGCACCAAGGTGACGCCGGCAGTATTCGAGGCCGGAAAAAAGTTGAAAGTGGTTGGACGGGCTGGCGTTGGCGTGGATAATATCGACCTGAACGCCGCCAAAGCGAACGGGGTGACCGTGGTCAATTCCCCCACCGCCACCACACTGGCAGTCGCCGAGCTGGCGATGGCCTTGATGTTGTCGATCGTCCGCGACATCCCGCGCGGCGATGCCGGGATGAAATCCGGCAAGTGGCTTAAGAAGGAAATGGAAGGCACCGAACTCTGGCACAAAAAGCTAGGCGTGATCGGATTTGGCCGCATCGGAGAAGCCACCGGCAAACGCGCTGCCGCCTTCGACATGGAAATCCTGGGCTATGATCCGCTCATTCCAGCGGATGAAATCATCAAACGCGGTGGAAGGCCGGTCTCCTTTGAGGAATTGTTGGCCGAATCCGATATCATTACGATGCACCTGCCGCTAACCCCCGAATCAAAGGGGATGCTGAATGCGGCAGCCTTCGCCAAAATGAAAGATGGCGTGCGCGTCGTGTGCGCCGCACGCGGCGGCGTGATTGATGAAGAGGCGCTGCTGGCAGCACTCGAATCGGGCAAGGTAGCCGCGGCTGGCCTGGATGTATTCGCTGCCGAACCTCCCGGGCAGTCGGCTCTGGTTGGCCACCCGCACGTGGTTTGTTCTCCGCATATTGGCGCTCAGACCGCTGAAGCCCAGATTCGGGCTGCGGATGATATCGCCAATGAGGTTCTGGCCGCTCTAGACGGCAAGCCGCTGCGCTGGAAAGTAGCCTGAAGTTAATGTAAAATTACAGGGTGGTCGGACAGACACACCCTGCCTTGTTGCTCTTCGAAGATTTGAGGGGCGGGATACATGCCCGCCCCTTTTGTTAGATAACCTTGTTTCAATCGAAATAACGGAGGAGCTTGATGAAGGAAAAGTTAGCAGCTTTCAAAGTTGAAATGGGAGAAATTTGGGACCTCAATATGGCCGGTTCGGTGCTTGGCTGGGACCAACAGACCAATATGCCCCCCAACGGCGCCGAGGAACGCAGCGAACAACTGGCAACCATATCCAAAATCGCGCATATCAAAGCAACTTCAACTGAATTAGGCAAGACATTGGATGAATTGCTGGAATATGCTAAAACCCTGGATCCGGATTCAGATGATGCGCGCCTGATTCGGCGCTCGAAAATCGATTTCGATAAAATGACCCGCGTCCCATCAAATAAAGTGGCCGAGTACGCACGGGTCACGACCATTGGACAGGAGAAATGGGTGCAGGCGCGGGCTAAATCGGATTTTTCGATCTTCCGACCGCACCTGGAACGCATCGTCGATCTGCGCCGGGAATATGCCGATTATTTCAAACCCTACGACCACGTGTATGACCCGCTGCTCGACGACTTTGAACCGGGGCTGAAGACCGCAGATGTCAAAGACATCTTCAACCGTTTGCGTCCACAGCAGGTTGAACTCATTCGGGCGATCGCCGCTCGCCCTCAAATTGAAGACGACTTCCTTCACTTGAATTACGACGACAAAAGGCAGTTGGATTTTGGCGTGGATGTCATCACCCGCTTTGGTTATGACTGGACGGCTGGACGGCAGGACCGCTCAGCGCACCCGTTTACCACCAGTTTTGGCATTGGGGATGTGCGCATTACCACCCGAATCCTCGAGAATCTTTTAAGTTCAGGCTTGTTCAGCACCATGCATGAGGCTGGGCACGGCATGTACCAGCAGGGGCTGGCTGCCAACCTGAGCCGCACCATTCTGGCCAACGGCGCATCCATGGCGGTGCATGAATCGCAGTCCCGCATGTGGGAAAACCTGGTAGGCCGCTCGCGAGCGTTCTGGCGCTTCTTCTACCCCAAACTGCAGGCGGTTTTCCCCACCCAATTGGGGAATGTTTCCATGGAAAAATTCTACAAGGCGATCAACAAGGTCGAGCCGTCCTATATCCGCACAGAATCCGACGAGGCGACCTATAACCTGCACGTCATGCTGCGGTTGGAACTGGAAATCGCACTGATGGAAGGGACATTGAAGGTTGCTGACTTGCCCGAAGCCTGGAATACGCGCATGAAGGAATACCTTGGCATCACCCCGCGTAACGATAGCGAAGGCGTCTTGCAGGATGTGCATTGGTCTGGTGGAATGATTGGTTACTTCCCAACGTATGCACTCGGCAATCTGGTTTCAGTCCAACTCTGGGAGGTCATCAACCAGGACATCCCTGATCTGGAAAGTCAAATTGAGCAGGGCGAATTTGGTACGCTGCTCGGCTGGCTTCGTGAAAAAGTGCATCGCCACGGTTCCAAGTTCGACCCGCAGGAACTGGTTCAGAAGGTTACGGGTTCCAAGATCGACCCGCAGCCATACGTTGGCTATCTTCGCAAGAAATACAGCGATATCTACGGATTGTAGAGAATGTCCACGGGGCACGGAGCAATTGCTCCGTGCCCTTTTTCTTGAAGAGGTTCGGATGAAATTTGGCATTGTGTTACCCAATTACGGTCAAGACGCCACCCGTTTAGCTATTGTGGATACAACGCTGGCAGCCGAAAGCCTGGGGTATGACTCGGTCTGGGTCACAGACCACCTGGCGCTGCCGCAGCAAGATGCGCAGCGTTTTGGGTTGATCTACGAGGCAGTCACGACCCTGGCCTACCTGGCGGGCAGCACCAGCCGCATCCGGCTGGGGATATCGGCGCTGGTTTTGCCGCAGCGCAACCCGGTAGAAATTGCCAAAGAATTGGCTACCCTGGATGTGCTATCTGGCGGACGGGTGAACCTGGCAGCCGGGATCGGCTGGTCAGAGGGGGAATACCAAAACCTGGGTCATAATTTTCACAACCGCGGAAAACGCATGGACGAGGCGCTCAAGGTACTGCGCACTTTGTGGCGCGGCAATAAAACGGCGTCTTTCCAGGGTAAATATTATGCCTTTGACCAGGTCTCCTTCGCCCCGCA
>CALMGN010000185.1 GCA_937863605.1 uncultured Anaerolineaceae bacterium | reverse complement strand
CGGCGTCTTTCCAGGGTAAATATTATGCCTTTGACCAGGTCTCCTTCGCCCCGCAAACGATTCAATCGGGCGGACCCCCCCTGTGGGTTGCGGGCGATTCGCCAGCGGCGCTCAAACGCGCCATTTATTATGCCGACGGCTGGCACCCGCACATGAACACTCCCGAGGATCTCATGGAAGCCTTGATACCGGCGCGCAGGCTGATTGGAACGCGACCGTTTACCGTTTGCCTGCGGATGAGGGCCGAATTTTCCACACAGCCTGACCCGGCGACCACGCTCATAGGCAGTCCGGCAGACATGATCGAGAAGCTGAAAGCTTTCCGGAGCGCTGGCGCCAGCTATGCTATCCTGTTCTTCCCGTCACAGACTCAAGGTGCACGGGAACGAGGGATGCAAACTTTTGCCAGGGAAGTGATGCCTGCCCTGGCGGATTAACCCGGTCTACAATGTATTAACAAATGTGAAATTTAACGGGCAACCAGCGCTGGCCTGCGGTTTAACCAGTATATAATCGCTGTATGGTTTCGACGGAACTCAAACGAAAAATTGTGCTGGTAGCGTTGATGCTGGTGGTTTTGTTCATCAGCGCTGGATGTCAATCGGAAGAGACGCCCGGCCTGCGCAAAACCAACCTGGTTGAACGAATTCCGGTGACCAGCACGCCCACGAATTTGCCTACGCTGCCAGTTCCTGTCCTGACCGATACACCTTCAATCCTGGAGACTCGAGTCGAAGCAGCGGCGACTACGGTCGAACGGATCGTGCCCAGCCTGTCCGTGGTGATCCCAACCAACGCACCCACCATCGACCCTGGCCCCTCACCAACCGCCACAGTTCGTTCTTTCCGGCTGCCCAGCGCCACACCTGCACCGCAGCTGGCGAAAATGCGCATTGTTGAACCTGGTCCGTACTCAAAGGTCTCCTCTCCGATTCAAATGAAGGCCTTGATCAGTCCCGGAGATGACGGGCTGGTGCATGTGGATTTGATTGGCGAGGACGGGCGGTTGATGGTTAGCGAAGTGCTGGATTTTCACAATTACGACGCCAAGAACTTCTACATCACTCCTGAGATCCCATTCCAGATAGCCAGTGCGGCCGAACTCGCCCGGTTGGTGGTTTATACCAACGACATGTTTGGCCAGATGATCTCTCTGGTATCGGTGGATGTGCTGCTGATCCAATTGGGCGGAAGCGACCTTACCCCATCTCAGATCGAGTTTGAGCCGTACCTGGTGAATACACCGCGCGAGGGTTCGCTGATTGCCGGCGGAACCGTGGTGATCAACGGGGCAGCCCGCCTGGTCAATAACAATCCATTGATCATCGAGTTGATCGACGAAAAAGGGGTGGTAGTTGGCACAGGCGAAGTGCAGGTCTCTCAACCCTCGGACGGAGTCACCCATGTGCCGTTTCAGTTGAGTGTGCCATATTCCATCACCCACCGCGTGCGCGTGCGCCTGGCGATCCACCAGGAGAGCGCAACCCGCATCCCGGGGACGGTTTGGATGTCCTCGACGATCTTGTTTCTAGATCCCTAGTCCTCTGTTGGTCTGTTTAAGCTGTTTAGCAGGGCTTGAAAGCCTGGATCTTCCCTCAGACTTACCAGATCATCATCATCGCGCGCCCATTTAATCAAATCAGGGTGCAATGAAAAACTCTTTGCCAGGAATTCCAGCGCCTGTTCACGCTCCCCGGTGAGGGTGTAAAAGCAGGCCCGGTCGTAATAGACCGTTCCAAACGACCAGGGGGAGTCGTCGATTCCGGTGACATCCTCCACCATCTTGTCCTGCAGCTGGTTAACCCGGTTGATATTGCCCAGTTTGAGATAAGCTTCGGTGAGGTGATAAAGCGGATGAATGTAACCGTAGTTTATGGCATAAGCCAACAGGGTGCTGTCTTTTAGGTGAGGGTGATAGTCAGGGTTGCGAAAATCTTCTTCGCTAAAACGCGCCAGAACTAGCGGGAAGGCAGATAACACCTGATCCGCTTCTCGCAGCAGCGCTTGAATGGACTGGTCTTTGGTCTCCTCAAAGTTTTGACGATTGCATTCCTCATAACCGGGATATTCGGGCGGATTTTGCCCGCGCGACAGGTACGAAAGGGATTCAACCACGCGCCGCCGCCAGTAGGTGATGTGCGAAATGCGGTCTTTTGGTGCCCATTGCTCGAGGGTGCCTGTTGCGTGGCGTTCGCCCTCGCTTACAAAGTCCAAATATTCCAATTCCAGGCGGTGTGACTTTTTGATCAAACCCATCAGGTGGGTCGGGATATCTTTGGGCGGCATATTTTTTCCTTTCACCTTAATCGCCGATGATTTTGACCAGGACGCGCTTCTTGCGTCCTCCGTCGAACTCACCGTAAAAGATTTGTTCCCAGGGGCCAAAATCCAGACGCCCATTGGTCACGGCAACCACCACTTCACGCCCCATGACCTGACGTTTCAGGTGGGCGTCGGCGTTGTCCTCGCCAGTCGCATTGTGGCGATACTGACCGACTGGCTCATGCGGCGCCAGTGATTCGAGCCAGCGGTCGTAATCAACGTGCAGCCCGGCTTCGTCGTCATTGATGAACACCGAGGCGGTGATATGCATGGCATTGACCAGCACCAACCCTTCTCGGATGCCACTCTCCCGCAAGCAGTCATCGACCTGGCCGGTGATGTTCACGAACCCGCGCCGGGACGGTATATTAAACCAGAGTTCTTTACGATAATTCTTCAACCCTGCTCCTTCGGATGGTCAGCGGACAAGGTACTTGCGGCGCCTGGCCATAAACAGCGATTGAACATTGATCGCTTCATGATCTTTGTGTGGTACTAACCGGGTATAGGAGCCGTCCGGGTTCATCAGACGTGCTTTGGTATTATCCTGCAGGTAAGGTCCAAGTATCTGGTCCCGGACGTGACTGATCATGTTCTGGTCTTCGACCGGGAAAAGCACCTCCACCCGTTGGTTGAGGTTGCGCGGCATCAGGTCTGCGCTGCCCATGTAGATTTGTTCATTCCCGCCGTTGTGGAAATAGTAAACGCGGCTATGTTCCAGGTAACGGCCTAAAACACTGATCACCCGGATGTTCTCGCTCAACCCTTTGATGCCCGGGCGTAAACTGCAAATGCCGCGGGTGATCAAATCGACCTGCACGCCGCATTGCGACGCCAGGTAGAGCAGCTGAATCATCGGTTTATCAACCAACGAATTCATCTTGAAGATGAGGTGAGCGGGGGCGCCACCACGGGCAATCTCAATCTCGCGCAGCACCATCTCTTCGAATCGTTCACGCAGGTTGATAGGCGCCACCAGCAGCTTGCAATAATCCGACTTGAAGGAATAACCGGTCAGGTAATTGAACAAATCGGTTGCGTCAGCGCCAATTTGATCATCGCAGGTAAACATGCCGATATCTTCGTACATCTGCGCGGTCACATTGTTGTAATTACCAGTGCCCAGGTGCACATAACGGCGGATGTGTTCGCCTTCCTGACGGACAACCAGAGCAATTTTGGAGTGGGTCTTCAGGCCTAACAGACCGTAAGTGACATGCACCCCTTCCTGCTCGAGCAGCCGCGCCCAGCCGATGTTGCTTTCCTCGTCAAAACGGGCTTTTAATTCCACCAACACAGCCACCTGCTTGCCGAAATCGCGGCGCGCTTCCAGCAAAGCATCCACTACCAGTGAATTGGACCCGGTGCGGTAAAGGGTTTGTTTGATCGCCAGGACTTTGGGGTCGCGCGCTGAAGTGCGCAGAAACTCGACAACCGGGCGGAAAGAATCATAGGGGTGATGCAGCAAAATGTTGCCAGATCGAATGGCGGTAAAGATCGCGTCATCCGGGGAGTCTTCATCGAAGTGCAGCACCGGGAGCGTTGCGGGGGTATAGGGACGGTCTTTGAGCTTGTGCCGCTCGATGCGCGTCAGCTGCATCAGGGTGCTCAGCACCATCGGACTGTCGATGGTGTACACATCGTTGCGATCCACCTTCAAATTGCTGACCAGGATATTTTTCAAAAAATCAGGCATATCCTTGCGGATTGCCAGGCGAACCACCACACCAAAGCGGCGTTTGCGCACCGATTCTTCCATGGTTTCCAGCAAATCCGAAGCTTCCAATTCCTGAATTTCCATATCCGCATTGCGAATCACGTGGAATGGATGGACTTCCAGCACCTTAAGGCCGGGGAAGAGCGAAGCGATATTGGCGCTGATCAGGTCGGACAGCCAGATGAAGTAATGATGATAAGGCACGGTTCCGTCTTTGCGCAGACCACCGGACGAGCGCTTGACAGGCACCAGTTGGGGCAGCGTGTCTGGCACCTTGATGCGGGCGAAAAGCGTCTGCCCGTCTTTGCCCTCTATCAGCACCGCCAGATTCAGACTCAAGTTGGATATATGCGGGAAGGGATGTCCAGGGTCAAAAGCCAAGGGTGTCAGCACGGGATAGACAACTTCGTGAAAAAAGGCATCCACGATTTGCCTCTGGCGCATGGCAAGGTTTTTGTGCGAGCGGATGTGAATGCCTGAGGCGTCAAGCTCCGGCATCAGGTCCTTATTCCATAATTCCCGGCCTTCATCCATTAACTTTTGCACCACCTTGCGGATCTCGACCAGCTGTTCGGCGGCTGTCAGACCGTCAATGGACAGGTCTGGCACGCCTTCATCGCGCTGCATAATTAACCCGCCGACCCGAACCATGAAAAACTCTTCCAGGTTGGATCCTAAAATGGCCAGGAATTTTACCCGCTCCAACAGCGGGTTGGTCAGGTCTTTGGCTTCGTCCAGCACCCGTCGTTGAAATTCGAGCATGCCCAGTTCGCGGTTGATGTACAGCTTGGGATCATCCAGGTCGATATGATCCGGGAACAC
>CALMGN010000184.1 GCA_937863605.1 uncultured Anaerolineaceae bacterium | reverse complement strand
GCCAGCAGGTAATTGGCATTCAAGACTGCATGCTCAGCTATTTTGCGCATACCGTCAGCGCCGTACATCGAGATGTAGGTGAACGCTCGCACGATCATCCCGAAATGCCCGTGGAATGACTTGACGCGCCCGATGGATTGGGCAGGCATCGCCAGATCGAACAGCGGGGCTTCCTCTTCGCTGCCTTCTTCCACGATAGCAGCATTGGGTCCTGGCAGGAAATCGGCCAGATGCGCAGCGACCCCAACCGGACCAGAACCTGGCCCGCCGCCGCCGTGCGGGGTGGAGAAGGTCTTGTGCAGGTTGAAGTGCATCACATCAAAGCCGATTTCACCGGGACGGGCAATGCCGAGCAGCGCGTTCAGATTGGCGCCGTCACCGTACACCAGCCCGCCGCAGCCGTGAACCAGATCCAGCACCTCAACCAGATGCTCCTCGAACAGGCCGAGTGTGTTGGGGTTGGTGAGCATCAAACCGGCGACCGTGTCATCGCAAAGTCCTCTGAGGGCTTCCAAATCGACATTGCCGCGGTTGTCTGATGGCACTCCAACCACCTCGTATCCGCGCATGGCGGAAGTTGCCGGGTTGGTGCCGTGGGCTGAGTCGGGGATCAACATCTTGGTGCGGTTGGTGTGACCCATGGCATCGTGGTAGGCTTTGATGATCATCACACCGGTGAATTCACCATGCGCGCCGGCTGCGGGCTGCAGACTTATCGCTGCAAACCCGCTGATCTCCTTCAGGTACTCTTGCAGTTCATACATCAAGGCCAGGTTACCCTGGACAGTCTCGGCGGGTTGCAAGGGATGCGTAAAAGCGAAACCAGGCAGGCGGGCGGTTTCCTCATTGATCTTCGGGTTGTACTTCATGGTGCATGACCCGAGCGGGTAAAAACCAGCGTCAATGGAGTAGTTAAGCTGAGAAAGGTGGGTGAAGTGCCGCACGACATCCAGTTCGGATAATTCTGGCAGCGGCAGGGACTCGCGTTCCAACCCGACAGGCAAGGCAGCCAGCGGGACATCTGGTTCGGGGAAGCGTACACCGATCCGTCCCGGGGATGAAAGTTCATAAATCGTCGGCTCAGCCATGGTTGAACTCCTCCAGGACTTCGCAGAGGACATCGATGTCCTCGCGGGTATTCATTTCGGTGACAGCGATCAGCATATAGTTGTCCATTCCCGGGTAATCCTTGCCGAGGTCGTAACCGCCGAGGATACCATGATCCAACAGGTGCAGGTTGATATCGGCAACTGGAGCCGGGGTTTTCACCACAAATTCGTGGAAGAATGGCGTACCGCTTTGGACTTCAAAGCCAGGGATTTTTCCAACTTTTTCGGCAGCATAATGGGCTTTGTGGTAGCACAATTCAGCGACTTTTCGGAGACCGTGTTTACCCAGCAGACTCAGGTAAACCGCGGAAGCCAAAGCCATCAGACCCTGGTTGGTACAGATGTTGGAGGTGGCTTTTTCACGGCGGATATGCTGCTCACGGGCGGTCAAAGTCAAAACATAGCCGCGCTGCCCTTTTTCGTCCTGCGTTTCGCCAACCAGACGGCCGGCGATTTTGCGGACCAAGTCTTTTTTGGCGGCAAACAAGCCCAGATACGGGCCGCCATAAGACAGCGGGATGCCAAGCGGCTGGCCTTCGCCGACGACAATGTCGGCGCCAAATTCACCAGGGGTCTTGAGCATCGCCAGGGCGGTAGGATTGATGGCAACTGTCAACAGTGCGCCAGCTTCATGCACTTTTTTCGCAAAAGCAGTCAGGTCTTGGATGCGCCCAAAGAAGTCCGGGTATTGAACCACGACCAGCGAGGTGTTCATGTCAACTAGCCTGGCGAGTTCATCAACCGAGGTAAATGGTGACGAACCGGCTTCATCCCCGACGATTTCAAGGCCTTCGTAGCCGGACATATAGGTTCGCAGAACCGCCCGGTATTGCGGGTTAACCGCAGGAGAGAGCACAATGCGGGTGCGTTTGCCGCGGAAGGTATGGTAGGCCAGCACAGCGGCTTCGGCGGTGGCAGTCGCGCCGTCATAATGTGAGGCGTTGCTGACCTCCATCCCGGTTAGCAGCGCTATCAGACTTTGATATTCAAAAACAGCTTGCAGCGTTCCCTGAGATATTTCAGGCTGGTAGGGGGTATAGGCAGTGAGGAATTCACCGCGGCGAATGATTGCATCCACTGCCGCCGGGATGTAATGGTTATACGCGCCGGCACCCAGGAAGCAGATCAACTCGCGGGTTGATTCATTGACCGATGAAAGCTCGGTCAACTCCGCCAGGACTTCCATCTCGGTGAGGGCTGGCGGAAGGTTTAGTTTAGGGAAGCGGAAATCCTTGGGAACGGCGTTGAACAACTCATCCATCGAGCTGACGCCAATTTCCTTCAGCATCTCCTCCCTTTCGGAGTCTGTATGGGGAATGAACATTAGTGTCCGCGTTCCGCGCAGTATTTCTCGTACTCGGTGGCATCCATAAGCGTACTCAAGTCACCAAGGTCGCTCATTTCAACCTTCAGGAACCAGGTGTCGTAGGGTTTGGAATTGATGCCTTCAAAGGTGTCAACCACCGACTCGTTGAGTTCCACCACTTTGCCGGATACCGGGAAGTTTACATCCGCGGCAGCTTTGACTGATTCGACTGTGGCAGCGGTGCCGCCTTTTTTCACGGTTTCGCCGGCATCCACTTTGAACTCAAAATAGACGATATCGGAAAGCTGAGACTGCGCATAGTCAGTAATTCCGATGGTGGCTACCTTGCCATCGACTTTGACCCACTCATCCGTCTTAGAATATTTCAGGTCACCCGGGATATTCATACTTTTTCCTCCTTAGGATATGGACATGGGAATTTTACAGAAAAAGGGCACAGCGCAAGGAGCGGTGTGCCCTCTGTTTCTGACCGGTGAGATTCGCTCAATTGAATTGAGCTTGCCCCTTGGGTGCTAGCTGGCTTTCCAGAGGTTTCCTTGGTTTAGGGTCCTTTTACCTGAGAGATTCAGCGGTGGATGCGCTTCCAACCGCCTTGCCCCTTCGGTGCCAATGAATGGTCTCTTCCCTAACAAGGTGAATATTGAATTGAAGTTCGGTTCAATGGATTCTACTAATTATTATACCAAAAGCGGACGAGAATAGACCTTATTACTGATTGGGAAAAATTTTGGATATGAAAACCCCACAACTGCTCGAAAGCGCGATCTACGGCTCGATCGGATAACCCGCGTCACGCCAGGCAGCGAAACCGCCTAAAATTGCCTGGACATTGGTGAAACCATTTTCCTGCAGGATGAGCGCCGCACCGGCACTCGATTCTTCGGCCGGTCAGGTGCAGTAGGCGATAATCAACTGGTTTTTGTCCAGCTCGTTCATGCGGCTGCTCACCTGGCTGTACGGGATGTTAAGCGCCCCGGCAATGTGGCCGGATGAAAAATACTCCGGGTCGCGAACGTCCACAAAAACTGCCGAACCGTCATCGAAGGCCGCTTTGGCGTCTGGCAGCGTAATACGCGCTACTTCCGGAAACGGGATTTCGGCATTTGGAGCTAAGGTTGGCACGGCTATCGTCGTTTCCGGGCTGAGAACCTTGATCGTTTGCCAGATGACGACTCCTAAAATGATGACGGAACCTAAAACCATGAGGATTAAAGGGGTGGTTGAGTCTTTTGCCTTTTTGTTTGCCATTAAATACTTCCTGAATTGGTTAAAGATAGAAGCGATTATTATAACCGCTCCTGTAGGGTCTGTTTTGAAAAATTCCAGATGAATGATAGTGGATCACCACAACCGCAGCTGCCGGTCGGGGCGCTTTCCGTCCATCAATATAAACGGCAGAGCACGTTCCAGAGAAATCCCCAGAGCACGCAGAGCGCCGAGCTCTTTAATCGGATTACGATTGCGGGATTTAAGAATGCGTTTGACGGACACGGGTCCGATACCCGGTATGCGTAGCAGTTGAATCCGGTCGGCAGTATTGATCTCCAACGGATGCTCAGCCAGGTGTTCGCGCGCCCAGGCTAATTTCGGATCCGCATCCAGCGGGAGTCGCCCGCTGTCTGAATATTGGAAATCCTCCAGGGTATAGCCGTAATCGCGCAGCAAAAAGGCTGCCTGATAAAGGCGTACCTGACGCATCGGGTTTTCAGGCGGCAAGTTTTCAAACGGGGTGTTCAATACGGGTTCGAAGCGCGAGAAATAGATACGGGAAAGGGACAACTTGCCGTGCAGGTATTGGGTGATTTGAAGCAACTCCCGGTCGCTCTCGTCCACGCTGCCTACCACGAACTGGGTTGCCAGAGATGGCCAGCGCAGATTGAATGCCGACAGCGGGTTGATGGTGCGGCGAATTTCATCCGCCCAGCGCAGCGGTTTCAGCAGTTCATCAGCAAAGGTCTTGAGCGGCGCTAGTTTTAGCAGCCTGGACGGGTTTGGCGCCTCCAGGTTGATGGAAACCCGATTGGCCAACTGCATTGCCCGCAACACCTGGTCCTTTTCAGCGCCGGGCATAATTTTGAGGTGCAGGTAGCCCTTGTAACCCAACTTGAGACGCAAGATCTCGGCCGTGTCAATAATTTTATCCTGGGTGCGAATGCCGCCGCCTATCACCCCCGAACTCAGGAACAGACCTTCAGCGATGCCAGCCTGATTCAGTTGGGTGAAGAGTTTTGCCATGGCATCCGGCTTGAGGGTCTGGCGATGAAAATCGCGCCCGGCACGGAAAGCGCAATAATTACAATTACGTTCGCAAGCGGTGCTGAGCACGGTCTTGAGCAGACGGATTTCACCCCCGCCGGATTTCTTGGCATGGAAAATTTCCGGGATCGAACCGGTTGACGCGCGGCTTGGAGTCGGTTGTGCGGCCGGAGGGTCATCCTCAGCCAGCACACAGCTTGACGCAGCTGGTTCTTCCTGCTCAAAATAACTCAAGTCAGCCAGGTTCTTGAGGACAGCTAAAGATTCTTCAATCATTCCATTATTATAGAACAAAATTTCGTAATATTCAATCACGCCAGCCTAAAATTTTGTGTTTGGGTAGGCTATACTTATGGATGTCTGCTTTGGGATATAAGCGATTTAGGTTCTTACAAAAAAATCACTACGCGAAAATGAACTGGTTCTTACGCACTTTCTTTCATTTGCTTTACCATTCCTTCGCCTGGAGTTACGACCTGGTGGCGTCGGTAGTCTCAGACGGGCGATGGAAGGACTGGGTGCGGTCAGTGCTGCCGTTGATTAAGGGTAAGGATGTTCTTGAGCTTGGGAGTGGCACCGGAACGCTGCAGGTTGCTTTGATCGAGGCGGGTTACTTCACCTTAGGTATCGACCAGAGCCGCCAAATGATGCGTATAGCCAAATCAAATCTGGGCAGGATGGTTGCACAGCCAGGAATACTGATGCGCGGGTGGGCGCAAGAGCTTCCGTTTGCAGACGCCTCGATGGATACGATCGTTGCCACTTTTCCGAGTGGATACATTACTCGACCCTCTACGCTCTTGTCTTGCAGGCGCGTGCTGCGGCACGGCGGGCGGCTGGTGGTTCTACTGGGGGTAAATATCGCGGATGACAGCTTCAAGAAACGTCTTTTGCGAGGGTTATACCTGATCACCCGACAGACCTTACCGCCCCAAAGCGTGTTGGAGAAATTACGGGTGAAAATGAGGGATTTTGGGTTTACCGCCGATTTCGTGTCAGTGACGTGTCAACAGGATGTCCTCACGGTCATGGTTGCAACCGCCGATTGGCCTTACCAACCTGGATTTATCATGTAAAATTAGGCTATGGAAATTCAGATCGCAGTCGCCAAAGTTCCCCAACACGGGTCGAGCGAGAGTGGGGATTCGATCGAGATCATTGAGCGCCCAAATGGCGGCTTGTCGGTGATCATGAGTGATGCGTTAACCACGGGCCATACAGGGAAACAGGTGTCCGGGTTGGTAGTTCGCAAAGTTCTCGGATTGCTATCGGATGGTATCCGCGACGGTTCTGCCGCTCGTGCAGTTTCCGATTTCCTCTTTACCGAACGCGGCGGCCGCGATCCGGCTTACTTGAACATCCTGAGCGCCGACCTTGAAACCAGCACCCTGGTGTTGACGCGCAATAATCCCACGCCAATATTCGTGGCTCAAGGTGGGGATGTGGAGTGTCTGAGCGGCATGCCTCAGCCGATTGGTTCGACGCGCAATGTGCGGCCGTCAATCACCGAGATCAACTTGCAAAAAAGCACGACTGTCGTCATGTACACCGATGGCGTGATGAACTCTGGAACTGCCAATGGCGGCATCGGAATCGATATTTGCACCTTTTTAGAAGGCATCCTCGAGGAGCAGGAGCCGTCTGCTCAGGTGATTGCCGATTCGCTCTTAACCCAGGCGATCCGGATGGAAAATGGGCACCCGCGTGACGACATGAGCGTGGTGGTGTTGCAGGTGGCGAATCGCCCTAAAGATTTTATCCGCCGCATGTTCGTCCGGCTGCCGGTCATTCCTGCCCTAGACCTCAAAGACGAGAAGCCCTGGGACGAGTAATCCACAGCGCAATCAAGAGAGCAACCAGTCCACCACCGTCAAATGCGGTAAAGCGTTGGACTGTGCTTTCCATGGCAGCATGACCAAACGGCAGGGTCAGCCATAGGATGCTTTCGCCGGCTACTCCAATCGCCTGCATGATAACTGCCTGGATGAGCGAGGTCCGGTGGCGGATCGGATGCATCCAAGCGAAGGCATAGGGGACGTTCCACATTAGAAAAAGGATGCCCATTCCCTGAACCAGTTTTTCACCGACAATGCCACTGACTTCGAACCCAGCGGTAAAGGCGGCAGGGTTAAAAATAAACAAGACCGCTGCCTGCAGGTTGAAGAACAATACCAATCCGATCAGCAAGCGAGCGATATTTGTTCGTCCAGATGCGGTTGCCTTCATGCTTGCAATTATACCTATTGGTTGTGCATGATTGCGTGAATTTTCGAAAACGACTGCTAAAACTTCGACTGCGAACGCGAATTTTGGGCAGTCGGGTACAATTGCCCTGATTTCAATTCAGGCTGAGGGTAGGATTATCAAGAACGAATTAAGGGTAGCATATTTTGTCACGGCGCACGGGTTTGGTCACGCCGCCCGGGCTACGGCAGTAATGCAGGCGCTTCGCATCCGGCAGCCGGGTGTACATTTTGACCTTTTTACTCAGGCTCCGGAATGGTTTTTTCAAGATGCGCTGGGCGATGGGTTCACATACCATGAATTCGCCAGCGATGTCGGCCTGGTTCAAGCCTCGCCTTTCAGCGAAGACCTGCCCGCCACGGTGGAAAAGCTCAAACAAGCCAATATATATGCGCATAGCCAGATAATCATGGCTGCGAAAGTCCTGGCAACGAACCGATGCCGGCTGGTGGTGTGCGATATCGCGCCCCTTGGCATTCAAGTCGCTCATGCTGCCAGCCTGCCAGCCGTTTTGGTAGAAAACTTTACCTGGGATTTTATTTATGCCGGATACA
>CALMGN010000183.1 GCA_937863605.1 uncultured Anaerolineaceae bacterium | reverse complement strand
ATACTCATGGCTGGTTATCCTATCATCTCAATCTTGACGCTGGATTGATTCTTATAGGCTTCCACGCTAAGGCGGGCTGCCAGCTGCTCCGCAATGGACTTTAGCGCCTTGCCGGCAGCGGTTTCAGGCCCGCTGACCACAATCGGCTTGCCCTGATCGCCACCCACGCGGACCGCCGGGTCCATCGGAATCGAACCCAGGAACGGCACAGCCTCTTGCTGCGCCATAAGCTCGCCGCCGCCCTGACCGAAGACGTCCACCCGGGTGCCGTCCGGCATCTCCAGGTAGCTCATGTTTTCGACGACGCCCAGGATTGGAACGTTTAACTCACGGAACATTTGCATGCCGCGGCGGGCATCTTCAAGCGATACCGCCTGTGGCAGCGTGACGATCACCCCGCCCGAAAGCGGCAGTGACTGTGCCAGGCTGAGCTGCGCATCGCCCGTCCCTGGCGGCAGGTCGATAATCAAGTAGTCCAGCTCGCCCCAGTCCACGTCACTCAAGAACTGCCGAATGGCGGAGTGCAGCATTGGCCCGCGCCAGATCAATGCGCGTCCGGGTGGAACCAGGAAACCGATCGACATCATTTTTACGCCGTAGGTTTCGGCCGGGATCATTTTTTCGGAGCGCATCGGCGGCAGGTGATCGACGCCCATCATGGTCGGCACATTCGGACCGTAAATATCCGCGTCCAGCAGCCCAACCTTGGCGCCGCTTTGCGCCAGCGAGACCGCCAGGTTCACCGCCACGGTTGATTTGCCAACCCCGCCTTTGCCGGAGGCGACAGCTACGGCATTTTTTACCGGCAGCTGCATCAACCCTCGGGCGCGTCCGTCCGTAGGCACATTGGCGTCCAGTTTGATCGATACCGTTTTTACGCCCGGGACGCCAAGCACCGCCCGGCGCGCATCAGCCTCGATTTTGCCTTTCAGCGGGCAGGCTGGTGTGGTTAATATGATCTCGAATTGCACTGAGTGATCTTGAATTTCCAGGTTGTGGATCATGTTCAAGGTCACCAGGTCCTGGTGCAATTCGGGTTCTTGTACTGTACCTAAGGCAGCCATCACGGCTTCCTGAGTAATAGGCTGATCAACCATAAAATTAAGTTCCTTTTCGCCTCTACGTCAGCATAACAATAAAGGACTACGCTTTGGATAGATGTTGTTCGACATCCTTATAAGCTTGCTGGTATTGCCCTTCCAGATCGGCATCGGTGCCGCGGTAGCGTTTCACCGTTTGTTTGGCGCAAGCTGTACAACCGCGCATCCCGCGGAAAGAGTCCACGCTGCAGCCCTGACATCCACCCAACTTCACCATCATCAGGGTAAATGCTGCCTGCTCGACGGTGCTGGCATTCTGACCGGAAATCCGATCTACCAGTGCCTTCCACATTTCGCCGCGCTGCCCCTGCAATTGCGGAACAACACGCAGCGGAAACATTAATTCCGTATCGCTATTATACATGATCCCTCCACCATTAAACAGATCATTATCCGGCGCCTTCGGTGGCTGCCGGTTTCTTCGCAGCGGCTTTCAGAGCTTCTTTTTCCTGGCGGGCATGTTCTTCGGCTGAATAATTGGTCGGGCGGATGCCCGCATAGTAACTGACCGGTTTGGATAGCCGTTCGATGTCGTAAATGTTGCCCTGGCGGGTATAGGATGCAAGCTCGTAATCGTGGTCCATTTTGATAGCGTCGAACGGGCAGTATTCCGCGCATAGCCCGCAATTCATGCAAATGTCTACATCGATGTAGAACTCTTTCGGCTGCGGAACGGGCTTGCCAGTGACCGGGTCATTGGTACGCACAATCGAAATACATTGCGGCGGGCAGACTTTAGCGCAAATACCGCAAGAGGTACAGCGCAAATCCTTTTCACCGTTCGGGCCTTCTTCATAAACCAGAAAAGGCAAAAAGCGGAATTCTTCGGGAACCGGCAGCTTCTCTTCCGGATATTGGATGGTGAAAATCCCTTGCACATCCGCTTTGCGGCGGCTTTCGATACCTTCCGCGGTATAGTAGCGCTTTTTCCCCTTGCGAAAATCTTCCACATAGGTCATGACAAAGCGCTTGAACACGCCGAGCAGCATGCTTAGGAAACCTTTTCCAGTCATTTCAACCTCCATCCGTCCGCTTAGCGGTCCACTTCGCCCAACACAATGTCAATTGCACCCAGGTTTAACACCACGTCCGCGATCTTGCCGCCGCGGCACATATCCTCCAGGCTGGTCAAATTGATAAAGCTTGGGGCGCGAACGTGATACCGCCATGGATTGGGTTTGCCGGTGGACACGATATAGAAGCCCAGTTCGCCTTTGGGCGCTTCGACCCGGCCGTAGGCCTCACCAGCCGGAACGCGCACCTGGTAAGCGGGCTTGCCGGTCATGATGGGTCCTTCAGGGATGTCGCGCACCACCTGCTGCAAAATCCGGTTTGATTGGCGCGCTTCATCCAGCCGGGTCAGGTAGCGGTCGTACACATCGCCGTGGTAATGCACCACCACGTCAAAATCCAGTCGGTCATAGATGCTGTAAGGGTCAGCGCGGCGAATATCATAGGGAACCCCGGAGGCGCGCAGGTTCGGGCCGGATGCCCCGTTGTTAATCGCCTGCTCTGCAGTTAACACGCCGCAGCCTATGCATCGGTTGCGCACAATTTCGTTGGTGGAAAGCATTTTGTCGATGGCATCCAGTTGACGCGGCATGCGCTCGAATACCAGTTCTTTGACTTTATTCAGCACTCCTTCAGGCAAATCACGCGCGACGCCGCCAAAGCGGAAGTAATTGCACATCATGCGCGAGCCGGATACCGCCTCAAAGATGTCCAGGATCAATTCGCGTTCTTCGAGTGCGTAAATCATCGGGGTGAAATAGGACCCAAGATCGTTCCACAGGAAGCCAAATGAAAATACATGGTTCATCCAGCGCGTCAATTCCGCCATCATCACCCGGATGTAGTCTGCGCGTTCAGGCGGCTTGATCCCCATCAGTTTTTCAACCGCCAGGGCATAGCCAAAATTATTGGACATCGACGAGACATAATCCAGCCGGTCGGTGAACGGCATATTTTGCAGGTACGTGTTGCGCTCGCCGATTTTTTCGTGATTCCGATGCAGGTAACCGACCACCGGTTTCAGGAAGACCACCTGTTCGCCATCCAGCGCGGCCACCATACGGAAAACGCCGTGAGTGGATGGGTGCTGCGGGCCAAGGTTGACCACCACCGTATCAGTATGCAGCTCTTTATCCCGGCCAATTTTCTGGGCGCTGGCGTAAAGTGCCTCTTCGGCTTGGGGTATCCATGTCTCGGGGTCGAATCCGGCCGGGTACTGGAGGTTGTCATGATAGGGATTGTTGTCCTCGATGTAGCCGGTGATCCCTTCCGGCCAGCGCGACTTGTACGGCTTGGTTTCTTCCTCAAAATAGGGTTCTTTCCAATCCTTACGCAGAGGGTGTCCGGCAAACCCTTCCCAGGTGAGTATGCGCCGCAAGTCCGGGTGGCCCACAAACCGGATCCCCATGAGATCCCAGGCCTCACGCTCCTGCCAGTCAGCGCTTTTGAAAATGTGGTATAGCGAGGGGACGACAGCCTCGTCGCGCGGCACCTGAACCTTGAAAACCAGCGCCGGCCCGCCGATGGAGCGGTAAAGGTGGTAAACCACCTCCATTTTGCCCTCTGGTAGGTAATCCACCCCGGTAACCGAGGAGAGATAGTCAAACCCAAGCTCGTCGCGCAGGGTCTGAACGACATCCAGAAGATGCTCAGCGCCAACGATAAAACCGCTGTATCCCGCTCGTGTATCTTTAACCACACGCCCCTCGAATTGGAGCGAAATATCCGGAATTTGAGCAACTGTGACTTGTTCTTCGCTCATCTTACCCTTCCTTCTGCTCGGTTTCGGCGGGGATTTCAGGTTCGATTGGCCGGTGGGTCTGTTCGTATATCAACGCATATTTTCGCGGATCCATCAAATCCGGGCCAAGGACTGGCACTGGAACCGCAGCCTCGGATCCCTTGGCGTACCATTCCGAGGTTTTGATGCGTTCTTTATCCACTTTTTTAGTCAGGGCGATCAAGCCATTTAGCAGCGCCTGGGGTGTCGGTGGGCAGCCGGGGATATAAACATCGACCGGAATATATTTATCAATGCCGGAGACAACGGAATAACCTTCTTTAAAAGGTCCGCCTCCTGACGCGCACGCCCCCATGGACACCACATACTTCGGTTCCGGCATCTGGTTATACAGCCGCACAATCTGCGGGACCATCTTCTTGGTAACGGTGCCGGATACGATCAAAAAATCCGACTGGCGTGGGCTGGGGCGCATTACTTCCATGCCAAAGCGGGCAATGTCAAAGCGGCTGGCTGCCAACACGATCATTTCGATCGCACAGCATGCCAGACCGAACATCATCGGCCACATGGAATTTTTACGTGACCAGGCATATACCTTATCCAGCGAGGTAATGCTTACCGTACCCTGCATTTCTGGAGGGATTTCATAATTGGAAGATTGAATGGTTTCGTCTGACATTGGAAATTTTCTCCTTTATCGAAAGGAATAATTCCGTACATTTGCCGCCCCCACCCTTCCTATTGTACCCCTTTACATAACCCTGTCAATTGATATTTAAGTAAAATTTTCTTTGCTTAATTAATATTTTTGAGCTACAATATGGACATGGAGCTGACCACCCGCGACCTGATCCTGGCCACTTTGCAGCGTTACCCCAATGCAACGGTCGAAGAACTCAGCCGGCTGCTGAAGCTTACCCGAGCCGATATCCGCTATCATATCAACGCCCTGCTCCAGGCCGGGCAGGTCGTCCAAATGCAGCCGCTTCCCAGTGATGGACATCAACCTCGCGGCCGGCC
>CALMGN010000182.1 GCA_937863605.1 uncultured Anaerolineaceae bacterium | reverse complement strand
GCTTGAGAGTGCCGTTCACCCGCCGGCTACGTATACCATCAGCGGGCGGATCACCAAGGACACGGCCGTTGGGGATGGGCTGCCGGGTGTGCTGGTGATGCTGCAAGGGGATGTCCCGGCTGATACTACCGCGATTACCGATCCCAATGGTTACTACAGTTTCTCTGGTTTACCCAATGGCCCATACGTAGTTTACCCGGTGTTGGCGGGATACATCTTTACACCGCCTTCTTTGCCCATGGAGTTGGCCGGATCCGATGCATTGGGCGCCAATTTCATTGCCGTCATCAGCCCAGCGGACGTGGGTTTCTCGGTGAACAGTATCGAAGCTTTCCGCCCATTCTCTGCGGCCAAAAAGTATTGCAGCTTCACCGTCACCATGGACAAAGCGCTCGATCCAGGGAAATCAGCCAGTGTGGATTATGCTACAGTTGATGGCTCCGCAACAGCTGGAGTAGATTATTTCTTAACTCAAGGAAAGTTGACCTTTTTAGCTGGTCAAAGCCTGACCAAGCAAGTTAATGTCGAGTTGAAGATAGGCAACCTGGGAGACCCACCGAAGTTTTTCTCGCTCACGTTGAAGAACCCGGTCAATGCCTATCTTTTGGTTTCGAGCGGGACTTGTATGATCAACACCGCAAACCTTGTTTTCATGCCGATGATAAAGAAATAATACGGGACGGCGAACAGACGGCAGAAGGGTAGGGCGTAACGACGGGGCTGTCCATAACTTTCAGGACAGGCCCGTGATTTGACATATGGTTGTGGGGCAATAGGGATATTGATACCATCCCCTTGAGTGACGTTTAACACAGCGGCAGAGCAGTGGATGCCAGCTTATAAGGTCTTCTTTACCAACCCAAAATTATTCACTTCAATCGGGCTGGAGTCTTTGGATTCCTGGTGTTCCCCAAACTTTGTTATCAGCCTGGCCTTTCTCCGGCATTTGAACCCCGAAGCTGATTTGGGTTGAGCAGCACCACGCGAGACCCGCCCTACGGGAGGTGAATTTTTATGGCGCCTGCGCCGGTGAAGGTTTCGATCAGGGCGGTCTGGTGGCTGGGGGTGAGTTTCATTTCGGGGTCAGCCAGGCCGGTAACATCCTGGCTCAATTCAGCGATCCGGGTGCTGATTCTCCATTTGGTCACCGTATCCATCCGGGCGAGCTTCAGCAGTCGCATTACGGCGTCATGGACTGTGGATGGGGGCGCGAGCAGCGAGCGGTCTTGTGCGTGGATCTCAACAGTCAGACTTTGCTCGATCCCCATTGCGACAGGACCGACGATCAGGGTGCGGCTGTCCTGGTCATAGGTGGCTGGCAGGTCCAACTGCGCGCCGTTCGACAACACACGATGTCCGTCTGGCTGGTCCACGCCGCGGAAGAGGATGCGGTAGGAGCGTGACGGGGGAATGACGCTCGTGTCGCCCTGAGCGGGCAAGACGTGAATTGACCACGAGGAATCGGTCCAATTGGATTGGAATTCGGTGCAGCAGCCCCCGTTTTGCTGGTAGTCACGGGATACTCCATCATCTTCATACAGTGTGAATGAACCGTCTGCACCAGGGAAGACCGTCACATCAACACTTTTTGGATTGCTGCAGCCGTTTTGGGTGGTATCAGCCTGCAGGGGAAGAATGGCGCCAGCGCGGGCAAAAAGCGGAATATTGGCCAGCGCGTAATAATTTATCTTCCACTGCGCGCCGGTGTGACGCTCGCCAGTGAAAAAATCAAACCATTCCCCGGGGGGAAACCAGATCGCCTGGCGGCTTTGATTTAGATCAGGGTCAGCCGGTGCGGTGACTGGAGCGGCCATTAGCTGGCTGCCAAACAGGTATTGACCGCTTGCCAGGTAGGCGTTTTCCTCGTCCGGCCAATCGTAGTAAAGCGGGGTAATCGGGGGCAAGCCTTCCTGTTCGTTGCGCCGCGCCATGGTGTACAGGTAGGGGATCAGCGCGTGGCGGAACTGCATCGCCTGACGGGTTAACCGTAAGGTTTCAGCATCGAATGCCCAGGGCTGCCGGTCAATGAAGTTGTCTTTGGTACAGTGCAGCCGGAAAATTGGGCTAAGTACGCCGAACTGCACCCAGCGAGTATATAACTCGCTATCTTCCATTCCACGCATGTGGCCGCCAATATCATGGCTCCACCACCCGTAGGCTGCATTGGCCGCTGTGGCGGTGAAATAAGGCTGATAACCCAGCGTCTCCCAGGAAATGACGGTGTCCCCCGAAAAACCGATGGGATAGCGGTGGTTACCGTGACCGCCCCAGCGGGAGAAGATGACCGGGCGTTTTTTACCGCCGCGCGCAAGGTCAAAAAAGTGAAGGTGGTTCAACCACCAGAGCGGGTCCAGGCTGGGAAGGGTAGTGTTTTCGCCCTGCTGCCAATCGATCCACCAGAAATCGACGCCTTGCTGCTCGAGCGGGTGTAGCAGCTGGTCAAAGTACATCCGGGCGAAGGCCGGGTCAGCGATATCGAAGGGGATGGGTTTTCTTTTTAGCGGGTCCAACCCCATTAAGCGAGCTGCTTGCGGGTAACGTTCTTCGTGCGGATGAATACCCTCGGCTGGATGCAAGTTGAGCGAGGTGATCAACCCATGATTGTGAAGCCAGTTGAATAAAGCGGGAGGATCCGGGAATAACGAGTGATTCCAACTGAAACCGGTCCAGCCGCTGCTGGTATTGCCAGTTTGCGTGATGTGCCAGTCCATATCGATGATAAAAACAGAAAGGGGAATCTCTTCCAGCCGAAAGCGTTCCACCAATTGTTGAATATCCTCCTGCGAGTATTCCCAGAAACGCGACCACCAATTTCCAAGAAAGGCGCGCGGCAGCAGCGAGGGAGTGCCAGCGACGCGCTGAAAATCTCGCAGCGCGGCTTTGTAATCCTGCCCGGATACCAAAAGGTAAAGGTCGCGGTAACCGGCTTGAGGCAGGCGTTGCTCCAACCAGCCGGCAGTGTTGAAAACCAGACTCGGCGTGTCGTCCAATTGCACCCAGCCAGCCCGAGAGACGAGTCCTGGCTGCAGAGCGACCGGTCCGTTGGTTTCGTCCAGGGTGCGGGCGGTTCCCGGCAGGCGTTGCGGGTTGGGATCGTCGAGGTGAATGACAGCGCCGGTTTCTTTGATGAACACCTGCAGGGATTGGCTGGAAAACCCTTCAGGGGAATCGTGATATTCGAGCCGGAAGGACCCGGTTTCGATAGTCAGTTCCTGGTCACTGGGATGGAAGTGCGCCAGGGGAAGGGGCTGCTGGCGGTACCAAAATACCTGGGTAGGCCGGTCTTCGAACTGGCCGGTTGGGCTGACCTCGATACGGATCAGCCGCGGGGTGAGCAGGCTGAAACGCACCGTTGAAAACCGAAAAATCGCGCCAGGGTCAGCCTGAGCAGATTTGGCGGAGGGGGCAAAGAATCCCGAGGCTGCCATGAACTTCTCCTTGAAAAGGTATTGACAATTTAAGAACAGTCTCTATAATTATATACATAGTTCATTCAATAAACAAAGTAAATTTATCATGAGTTCAATTCTACGCGGCAACCGAGACCTTATTCGGAGCATCAATCGCTCCAACCTCCTGAATGCGATCAAGACGCAGGGGGAGATTTCACGCGCGGCCCTGGCCCATATGACCGGTCTCAGCCCGGCGACAGTCACTGCCATCACAGGCCAGCTAATCCAGGAAGGGTTAGTGTTTGAAAAAGCCACCGGCGATTCTACGGGCGGTCGCCCGCCGATTATGCTGGCGCTCAACCCGCGCGGTGGTTTTGTAATCGGGATTAAGCTGATGGAAGGGCATGCGATTGGCGCGTTGACGGACCTGAATGCAACCATTCTGGCAAAAGATACCATCGATCTGGCTGACAAACAAGTTGAAACCAGTGTTAATGTGCTCGGTAAACTGGTTAGTCGATTGGTTCACAGCAGTGGTGTCCGTAAAAAACAATTGCTGGGAGTTGGGATTGGCCTGGCAGGGGTGGTCGATTTTACGCATGGGATCGTGCGGCAGAATCCGTTTTTTGGTTGGCGAAATATCCAGCTGGGCGATCTACTCGAAACTCGCTTGCAAGTGCCTGTTTTTATTGACAATGACGTCAACACGCTTACGCTAAGCGAAAAATGGATTAACCGAGGTCAGCCTGAAGATAATTTTATCGTCATTACCGTCGGGCGTGGGATCGGTATGGGCATCGTCATCAATGGACAGATCTACCGCGGCAAAGCCGGCGGGGCAGGCGAGCTAGGGCACACTGTGGTAGATCCCAACGGACCGCTTTGCGATTGCGGCAGGCGCGGCTGCCTGGAAAGTCTGGTGAGTGATCGTGCGCTAGTTGCCGAAGCGCGCCAGGT
The DNA here is from genome assembly GCA_937863605.1 of uncultured Anaerolineaceae bacterium. Taxonomy (GTDB): domain Bacteria; phylum Chloroflexota; class Anaerolineae; order Anaerolineales; family Anaerolineaceae; genus Bellilinea. The sequence continues at coordinate 4,883 of CALMGN010000182.1, read as the reverse complement.
GGTAAGTGCGGGCATTTCCGACCTGGATGATTTGGTCCGACTTGCAAATGGCGGACAGGTGGAAGCGGTTGGAGTACTGACTCGCGCTGGTGTGTTACTTGGAAGGCAGATCGCCAACCTGGTGAATGTGCTTGACCCGAAATTGATCATTATCAGCGGTGAAGGGACACGCATGGGTGAGGTGTTCTTCTCCGCGGTTCGCACCGCTTTTCACGATTTTGTCATGACTGGTTTGGCTGAAGATACCGAGATCCGGGTCAATTCCTGGGGAGATGATATCTGGGCGTTAGGAGCCGCCAGCCTGGTGATTGCGGAAATTTTTAAGTCACCCGTTCAGAAGGAGGAAGGAACAAATAAGTCCAGCAAGTAAGTTTTTTTTAAGAAAAGTTTGTTCATTCAATATACAAAGTATTGAATTAGCCTGTGACACACAGGAACCCCCACCCAACCCAAAGGAGTGAAAGATGAAAGCACGATTGCCATTTATTATGCTGTCCATTTTGATCGTGATGAGCATGTTGTTAGGCGCATGCGCCCAGGCAACGCCTACAAAGGCTCCGGCAGCAGACCCAGCCGATACTAAACCAACTGCTGCGCCAGCGGTAAAGCAGACCACGATCAAAGTGATGTCCTTCTTCGCGTATGACAATCCGGAAGTTGAAGCCGCGGTTGTGAAAGCGTTTGAAGAAAAAAATGCGGATATCAAAGTCGAATTCGAGTCTGTCCCGATGAGTGATATTTTCCTGAAATACAAGACCTTGATCGCGGGTGATGTTGCTCCCGATGTGATGGCGATGAATTTCGACAACGCCTATGTCTTCGGTGCCATGGGCGCTCTGGAGCCCTTAGATAAGTGGATCACCGAGTCAGGTTACGACACGAGTACGATCTTCAAGAGCACATTGGACATGTTCAAAGTGAATGGCGTGCAGTATTCCATGCCCGCCACCTTCTCGGATGTGGTGTTGTTCTTCAATAAAGACCTATTCGATGCTGCCGGTCTGGAATATCCCCAACGTGATTGGACACAAGAAGATTTAGTGGCCGCTGCCAAGGCTCTGACCGCCGATACCAATGGGGATGGAAAAATTGACCAGTGGGGTTACACCTTCCCCTGGTGGCCTGTGGTTCTCGAAATGTACAATGCTTCCATCTGGAGTAAGGATGGCAAGACTTGCACTTTGAATTCACCTGAAGGTGTTAAAGCCATTCAAAGCATTGTAGATGCCCGCTACGAAGGCAAATTCTCCCCGACCGCTGACCAATTGGCCGAACAGGGGGACTGGGATATGTTCATCGCCGGCAAACTGGCGATGTTCCCCACCGGACCCTGGGCTGTGCAGCCGTTCAATGACAAGATCACCGGCTTCACTTATGATATCGCTCATATGCCCGCCGGCGACAAACAGGCGACCCATGTCTATGCCAACGCCTATGCCATGGCTGCCGCTTCAAAAAACAAGGAGGCCGCCTGGAAGTTCATCACCTTTGCCACCGGTCCTGAAGGGACCAAGATTCGCCAGGACGGCAAATATGAAATCTCACCAGTAAAAGAAATAGCCGAGAAATACTACCTGGCTGCCCTGGCTGGCGCCAGCCCGGAAAGCGCGATTGTCTTCATGGAAGTGCAAGACTACGCGGTAGCCCAGCCGGTGCACGCCAATTGGAGCCAGATTCACGACTCGATTTACCCGGAGCTGGACCTGGCGCTCACTCAGGCCAAGACTGTGCAACAAGCCTTGGACGATGCCTGCGTTGGCGTGAACGCAGCGTTGAACAAATAACAATCCTCATTTCTTAAAAGGGATGAGAATTAAAATAATTCTCATCCCTTTGTTGTAGAGGTAATCGATGGCAGTAGAACCATTTCCTCAAATGAAAAAGAAAACTTCCTTTGCCAAAAGGCAGCGGATTCAGGAAGCCATTTGGGGCTATCTTTTCATCACTCCAAATTTTCTGATTATTCTGTTTTTTACAATTATTCCCGTATTTTTTGCGCTCTATATGAGCCTGACGGATTGGAATATTTTGAGTACACCGAATTTTATCGGCCTGGAAAACTACGAAAAAATATTTTCTGATAAATTAGCGAGAGAAACCTTCTTTAATACGTTTTACTTCACGGTGGTTAGCGTTCCAATCAATGTGTTTTTAACTCTGCTGCTCGCCGTATTACTCAATCAAAAAATCAAGGGCATCACCTTTTTCAGGACAGCTTACTACTTACCGGTTATTTCGGCTTCTGTAGCTGTAAGTTTAATGTTCATGTGGATATTAGCGAATAATGGTTTGATGAATCAGATCCTGGGCAGCATGGGAATTGAACCCGTGCGGTGGTTGACCAGCCCGAAAATTGCTTTGAATTCGGTCATCGGGGTGACGATCTGGAAGGGGCTGGGACTGAACATGATCATTTTCCTGGCGGCTTTACAAGATATTCCCAAGGAACTGCTCGAGGCGGCTGCGATTGATGGCGCCAACGCCGTCCAGAAATTTTTCAAGATTACGATTCCATTATTGTCCCCGGTGATTTTCTTTGTCACCATAACCGGTGTGATCGGTTCTTTCCAGAGTTTCGATTTGGTATACAACATGACGAGAGGCGGCCCGGGACACTCGACGACGGTCATCGGATTTTATATCTGGCGCCAGGCTTTTGATTATTTGAATATGGGGTACGGAGCTGCTCTGGCCTTTATCGTTTTCGCGGCAATTCTGGTGTTAACCACCCTTCAATGGGCTTTGCGCAAGTTCTGGGTGTACTCTGAGGCATAAAAATGTCCAAAAAGAACAATCCCACAAAAAACGATTCTGTGTTAACGAAAAGCGTCCAGGCCATCGCAGTCACCATCCTGGTGTTTGGCGCAATTACCATGATTATTCCATTTATCTGGAGCGTGATCACATCGCTCAAGAGTGCAGAGAATATCTTTTCACATTCCGCTTTCTGGATCCAATTTCCGCCGGATTTTTCGGCGTACAAGCAAATTTGGGAAAGAATCCCTTTGCTGCTGTATGCGGGAAATACCCTCAAAGTGGCGCTTATCGTTTCGATCGGGCAATTGGCCACTTCTTCCCTGGCCGGGTATGCGTTCGCGAGACTGAAGTTTCCGGGCAGGGATAAGTTGTTTTTCGTTTATATTGCCACCATGATGATCCCGGGGATGGTTTTATTAATCCCCAATTTCATTGTGATGAAAAATTTAGGAGCCATTAATACCCACTGGGCGCTGATTCTTTCAGCTGTTGGCAGCGCTTTTGGCACTTTCCTGATGCGGCAGTTTTTCCTTTCGTTTCCATCCGAGCTGGAAGATGCAGCCAAGCTGGATGGCTGTAATCCCTTCATGTTTTACTGGCATATCTTATTGCCAAATTCAAAACCAATTCTTACCACCCTGGGTCTGATGGCATTTCAAGGGATCTGGAATGATTTTCAATGGCCGCTCATCGTGCTAAACGACCCATCCAAACGAACACTCCAGCTCGGACTTTCCTACTTGATGAGTGAATACTATACCGATTGGACTCTTCTGATGGCTGGCGCGATTATTACTTTACTGCCCATCATTATTCTTTTCTTTGCGGTCCAAAAATATTTTGTGCAAAGTTTCAAATTTACTGGCTTGAAAGGATAATTTTCCTGTGGGCTCTCTCTACACCAATAGTCTTCGAATTATTAAAGAAGGCCAATCAGATACCGGGGCTTATATCGCTAGCCCTAACTTCCCCACATACCATTATTGCTGGCTGCGTGACGGTAGTTTCATCGCGCATGCCATGGATACTGCTGGCGAATTTGCCAGCTCAGAAGCTTTTTTTCAGTGGGTAGGCCGCACCATTCTGAAATACGGGGCTAAGGTAGAGAATGTGCGCTACCACCTGGAAGTTGGGCGGCCAATTGGCAAGGATGATGTCCTCCACACACGATACACCCTGGACGGAAACGAAGTGACCGTCGATAATGCCTGGGGTAACTTCCAAATCGATGGATATGGCACCTGGTTATGGGCCCTGGCTGAGCATGTGCGCCTGAGTGGCAACACTGCCCTTTTGGAAGAGTTATGCGAACCGATTCAGATCACACTGCGATACCTTGAACTGGTCTGGAAGCTACCGAATTATGACTGCTGGGAAGAACATCCCGAATATTTGCATCCTTACTCACTGGCGACTGCCTTCGCAGGTTTTGATTCGATTGCATCTCTGGTACGAACCGGGCAGATGGAGGCTGGGCCAGTAGTGGTGGAAAAACTGGCCGGGCAAGTCAAAGATTTTATATTGAAATATGCCATGCATGATGGACGCTTGGTGAAGCATGTTTGGCCTGCACAAGCCAGGGAATTCCCCAAGCCCATTACCGAGAGCGGTGTAGACTCTAGCCTGATTGGCATTGCGGTTCCATACAATGTCCTGTCGCCCGATGATCCGTTGATGCAAGCTACCATGCAGGCTATCGAGGTTAATTTACACCGGCAAGCGGGTGGAGTTTACCGCTACCAGGCGGATGTCTATTATGGCGGCGGCGAATGGCTGCTATTAACCGCCTGGCTGGGTTGGTATTATGCGCTCACCGGAAAAATCGAGCAGGCAGAATCTTTGCGCGCCTGGATAGAATCCCAGGCGGATGAAGATGGATGCCTGGCCGAACAAGTAATCGATCACACACTGGCACCGAAATATGTTGAACACTGGCAAAATAAATGGGGGCCGGTCGCCAAGCCCTTGCTTTGGTCGCACGCCATGTACATCATTCTCGTTAATGCAATTCAGGAAAATACATCGAAATGACAACCCCACCTGCTCCCCCATCTCTTGCGATTAATCATCAACCCTTGGGTGAACAACACCCCTATAATCCTCTGCCGTACGAACGTTTCCCGCGT